>CAZOSP010000041.1:0-26506 GCA_964582525.1 uncultured Thiomargarita sp.
GCGATAAATCTTGGGAAGATAAAATTTTTCAGCGTGAAGCCCATTATCGGCAACACCCTATTACGCTGTGGGGGATGTAAGATACTGAAAACTTAGAAAAGCTTTTAGCTCTTTTAGAGTAGGATTAACTGAGAAGGAGAAGGAAAATAGACTGCTGGCAGTGAACTTTGCGGATTTTGGAGATTGAGGGGGGAAACCACGAATGGACACCGATCAACACGAATTGATATATAAAACTGAACATGTCACCGCGCAAAGTATATACTGCACCCTGCCTGAAATGCGCTCCGGGATATTTTTAAGCACTTAAAATCTAAGTAGATAAAACTTGATAAAGCAAAAAATGCAGTTTTTGGCAGGTATGAGTATAACTGTTTAATGTTAAGTATTAGAATTGTTGTAGAACCTGTAATAGGAGATATACATTGACATAAAAAGCTCAATATTGCCTCTTTTTTGAGTATAAAAATGACACAAAAAAATAAGCGTTACAGGTCTTGAAAACCTGTCAGGTTTTGCACGGGACCTAAACGGTTAGCAAAAAAACATTTCCCACAATTACACTCCATTCTATTTTTAAAATAAAATGGAGAGATAACTTGGAGGTTTCTGAGACGGTTCTTTTACAGTTTCTCTAGCGCGGAAACCTCTATCCCGATCATTTCGTAGCCTTGGATATATTGATATGAAAACACTCATTTTTGTTTTAAGTGTGTATTTAAGTAGTTCTGCTGCGCTATTTGCCAGCGATGCGGCAACGCTGCATTTTTTAGGGTTTTCCGGCGATGGGAAATATCTCGCCTTTGAGCAATTCGGTATTGCCGATGGTGTCGGCGAAGCCTACGCAGAACTGCATTTGATTGATGTGGAAAAAAATGCCTATGCCGTACCTGTTTTTGCACAATATCCGGACGGCGAAACAGCCCGTTCTGAGCAGGCAGAAAACGAAGAGCAGGCTATTGATTTTGCGCGTCAAGTCAATTTGCAAGCGGCGCGAGCGGATATGGAAAAACTCAAGCTGCAAGAGACTAGCAAGGGGCAGCAAGTGATCGCACACCCGCTGAGTGATTTGAGTGCTGACCCCTTTGAAGTGCGTTTTACCCCACATTTACCACTTGCCGGTCACGCTTATGATGAATTTATTTTAGATTTGCAAGAAACTGAATTAAAACAAGATTGCTACGCTTTAGGAAATGCCAAAATATTCAACTTAAAAATTCGCCGGGCAGATCAGACCGCCGCCCAAGCGACGATTTTACAAGCCGATAAACGCCTGCCTAAAAGTCGTACCTGTCCGCTCGGCTATCGTATCGCCTATGTGTATGTTTATCGAGAAAAATACCTTGCGGTATTTTTGCATATGTTGCTCCCCGGTTTTGAAGGTCATGACATGCGTTATTTAGTCGTGACCGGCGTGTTGCCGGAAAATAGCACAAAAGGCGAGCCAATCAGTGATGACGCTTGGCAAAAACGCGAAGCGGTTTTTCAGCAAGCGATTGATGCCGTCGAGCAGAAAAAAGCCGACACATCAGCAGACAGCACGGACGACGCGCCCGCTACAACCAATAGCTTAGAACGCAAGGAAGTAACAAATGACTGATGCAGTGTCTTTATTTAAAGAAAAATACAATGGACGTTTTGTCAGTGCGTTGCGCTGGGAGCAACTGGATGCTTTGTGGCAGACCGTACAAAACGCGCCACAAGGTTGGTATGTGTATTTTATCAACGACGCAGTGCCGCAGGAACCCATGCAGAGTCAAGAATTACAGGTATTTATTCGGGAAATTGATGAGCTATTGCGCCGTGATCATGATTACGATTACTGCGGCATTGTTTATACCGATGCGTTTGACGCGCCCAGTATGATTAAAATCTATGATCCGAATAATCTCGGCGCATCTTGTGGGGCAAGCGGACAAAAAATTCATCCGCGTTGGTTGTTGACGCGCATAGCACCTGAAGAAATTATCGATCAAGCCCCTACGCCGATGAACCGCAAACGCTGGTGGCAGCGGTTTGCAAGGTAAGGCGCAAAAAACACGCACCGCAGTCTAACAGCTAAAACCGCTTTTCTGTGATGCTCAACGCCTGCTGATAACGCTCAAGCGCAGCTTGCCAAGCCTCATTAGCGACTTCAATTTGCGCCAGTTTGTAGTAACTCACCGACAAATCGCGTTGCGCTTGGACATCCGTGGGGTCACTGCCACTAAGTTAAGATTGGGATCGCTAATCTCCTGATGAGCGAAGCGGCTGAAAGGCGCTTGTGCTGGTCTGGACCAGCACTCCCAGAGGCGTTTTGCCACTCACAAGTTTCTGCTATTCGTAAACATTTCGACCTTGTTTTGAAAGGCGATTAAGCAAATACACTCTGCGGGTCAAAGTTTAAAACCTTTCTCTATAGGGGTAGGAAAGGCTTACGCCTTCCCTCCCTCCGAACCGTGTGTGCGGTTCTCCCGCACACGACTCTCCAGTCGATAGTTTCTTCATCGAGATTGGCACCCTTGCTATCGGGCTTTGTGTAAGATGATTTGTGTAAGATGAAAAGTCCAATGCTTGCGAAGTAGGTATTCACTTACCTCCCTTTACTCCGTTTGACAGGGCTGCCAACAGGCGTTCTGTCCATACCGATGCTGCTACCCATTCCCAAGAAGGGGCTTCTGCTCCACAGCTATCCCAGGTTGACTCGACCCTCCTCCCCCACCGAAGCCGCCGAGTGCGAGCAGCCGGACTAAGCCTATAAATAGATAGATTCTCATCATTAACTTCTTTTATTTCAAGAAATTAAAGCTTATACCTGCAAGCCTTTATAGAAAAACTGCTTAAGTTTAAGTTTTATTAAGATATAGTATTGCCTAACGGTTAGGCATAGGTGTATAGTCTAAACCTGCTTTTATTTATTTTAATAGAGGGTTAGCTTATGAAATTAAAGTTATTTATGATAAGTGCTGTAGCCTTGTTGCTGTCCGCTTGTGGTGGCGATGGAGGTGGCACAAGTACGGCGCAATCAGACGGTACAGGCAACGCCTTAACGGAAGCAGAAGTAGGTAACTCTACTCAAGGCGGGGTATTTGAAATTGCGGTGATGGCGGATATGCCTTACCGAGAATTAACCGGCGGCTTGGGGCGTGTGAAGGCCGAAATTAATGCGGCAAATGTCGATTTCGTGGTGCATTCAGGCGATTTTAAGGCTTTGAATACGCCATGCTCTAATGAGTATTATCAGGAGATGCTGAATCAATTTAATTCGATCTCGCATCCGGTATTTTATACGCCGGGCGAGAAGGATTGGTCGATTTGCAGCCGCGCTGATAATGGGCGTTATTATCCAGAGGAGCGTTTAGCAACTTTGCGCCGTTTGTTTGCCAGCGGTAATCAGAGTTTAGGGCAGAATCCTTTGATTCTTAAACGCCAAACGGACGTGCAGATTGGTTATGGTTATCCCGAAAATACGGTTTGGCAGTATCGCACTATCACTTTTGCAACACTGCATGTGATTGGTAATGATAATGGCTTAAAAGACCCTGCTTCTTATTCGTCTGATCCTTCTATTGAAATTCAATTGGGTGGACAGCGTGAAAGAGAAGTGGCGGCACGTACTGATGGTGCTTTGGCGTGGTTGGATTATGTGTTTACCGCAGCAAAGGAGGCGCAAAGTGGCGGGGTTGTGCTGTTTATGCACGCTTCTTATCCGGGCTGGGATTATGGAAATAGTAAAAACACCAGTACAGCCGCAAGCATGGGAAATGATGCTGCGCTAAAACGTATCACGGATCGCTTGACGGCATTGAGTGCCGGCTTGGGGAGACCGGTTGCATTAGTACATGGTGATGGGCAGCGTTTTCGTGCAGATAAACCATTGTTGTATCATTCAGCTTTGCGTAATGCGCATGCTTTCACACGCATTGAAACCTTTGGTGGCGAAAATATGCACTGGGTGCGCATTCGTATTGATACGAATCCACCTAATAGCGCGATGTTTACGGCGAAACCTGAAATGGTGGCGGGCAACGGACGGGTCATTCCTGATAGTGCGCCCTTGGCAAATTGTGGTTTTTGTAGCGGACCTAATGCGTTTAGTGTCGCTTTAATAGGGGATACGCCTTACAACGAGCCACTGTCTAGTTTGTATAATTTAAGAGCTAGTATTAATGAGGCAAATCCCGCATTTGCTGTTCATTTAGGCAATTTTAAGCCACAAAATTTAGGGTTATGTAATGATGGGTTTTTTGGGCTAATGCTGGGAGAGTTTGCGCAATTTCAAATACCTTTGATTTATACGCCGGGCAATAGCGATTGGAGTGATTGCGCATCTAATTCAAATCCTGATGGTTGGCAAGAGCGTTTGGTGCGTTTGCGCGAGTTTTACACCACGCATGGCAATATTACCTTCGGACAACCGCCGCATATTTTCTTACAAGCGCAAAGTGAGTTGTTTAGTACCCGCGAATATTCTGAAAATCGCATGTGGACGCAGAATAATGTAATGTTTGCGACTGTGCATGTGGTTGGGAATAACAATAATCTGCCACCGGCTGGCGATACTTCAGCCGATGCGCAAGCTCGCCGTGTAGAATTTGAGGCGCGTCAAACAGCCAATAGAGATTGGATGCAACTGGTTTTCCAAGAAGCCAAGCGTCAAGATAATGCAGGCATTATGTTTTTTATGCACGCCGATCCAGATTGGGCTAATCCTGCTTCATTGGGTATTCCAAGTGCTGCAGGTGCGCCACCACCAAGCAATGCCTATACAACCATTGTCACAACCTTACGAAATGAAAGCATTGTATTTCAAAAACCTGTGATGGTGGCTCATGCTAGCAGTGCGTCAACGCAAGCTTTAGCCATTGGAGAAGCCAATTATGTCTATGGCTCAACAGATGGTACTGATTTTATTATGGATAAACCCTTGGAGCATTGGGACGAAGATCTCCAGCGCAACGATATGTTGGAAAACTTTACCCGTGTGCATGTATTTGGTAGCAAAAAAGTGCATTGGGTTAAAGTCACCGTTGATCCCGATCATCCTGACGTGTTTTTAGTCAGTCCTGAGATTGTCCGTAGTAATTTACCCGCTTACTTTTAAGCATTCTGTAGCGATTGTTTAGGGGCCCCTCGTTCCCAAGTGCCACTTGGGAATGCCGTCTTGACCCGCACGGTCTTTGAGAAACTGCCTGATTTTCGCAAGAAGGCGACTGCCAACAACTTAAAATACGCGATTGAGGACGCAGCCCTGAGTGCTTTCTCGGTGTTTTTCACCCAAAGTCCATCGTTTTTGGACTACCAGGTACGGATGCAAAAGACGCACGGCAGAAATAACGCGCAGTCCATTTTCGGTGTGTATCAAATCCCCAGTGCCAAGCAAATCCGCCGCCGGAAACGGTGTTTCCTCTGCTGCAAGAAATAGGTGACGGACTGCACGAACACGGCTATCTCGCGCCGTATCGTGCGGTTGGTGACACGCTGCTGGTGGCATTCGACGGCACGGATTTTCTTCGCTTCACAGAAGATTTCCTGCCCCTGTTTAAGCACCGTTTCACCGAGCATTACCGTTCCATGAACCAGTTGCCGCTACGCGACAGTGACGACGCGCTGATGCTCAATGGGTGCGAACTGACGATTACCGACGACAAGGGTATGATTGTTTATAAAAATGCTTGGGCAACCACCCACCTAATTACCAACGACAACGTCGCCGAGATAACCAATTCGGGTCGCGCTCGCTGGAAAACCGAGAATGAAAACAATAATCTGCTGAAAAATCACGGGTATCATTTCGAGCACAACTTCGGGCATGGCAAACAACACTTGTCCAACGTGCTCGCCACTCTGATTTTGGCTTACCTACCTGTTTCATACCGTGCTTGATTGGATAGACGCGGCTTATCGCGCCGTGCGCAGTTCGCTCCTTCCCGCCGCACGTTTTTTGAGTGTCTGCGTGTTCTGATGTTGTTCATTCCTTTCGATAACTGGGAGCATTTTGGGAGCATTTGATGAAGTTTATGCTTGACAGGCTGGGGACGGCAATTCCTGACTCAAATGTAGGGACTTAAATTGAGAATTGCTGTCGGTATAGGGATTTAAGTATTTAGACATGCTCATTCTCCAATGATTTAATGCCGTATAACAGTGGCTAAAAACCTGTTAGGTTTTTGTAATGCTCAAAAACTGATTTTAAGCAAGGCGGGTAAAAACCAAAAACTTTGCCAATCTTCTGGTAGCGGTATTTTACCCCAATCGTTGTAATTAACGCCGATTTTAATATGTTCGCTCAATGAATAGCTCCAATCGGGCAGGGCATTGTTGCTGACTGTTTCGGCAACAATGGTCATATTCATCAATTCCATCATATTGCTGTCTGGCTCTTCAAGCAGTTCTTCTAAACGCTGTGTTTCGCGGATAAAAAATTCACCGCGACAGCCTTGTTCAACCCACACGCCGCCTTCGTCGTAACCCCATGACTGTTGATAACGACAATCTTCCAAGCTGAGTTGACGCAGCAGTTTAACGCTGCCGCGAATGTATGCCAAACAATAGCTTCTGTCGTGGTCAATAGATTCGCAACGTAAGACGCGCCCGGTTACGGTGGCTTGAGCCATTTGCGCGACTGCCATTTGCGCAACGCAGGTAAAAAGTAAAAAGCTTAACAGCCAGCGGCGTAAGTACATGGTTAAACTCCATCATGGGAAAGCTGATTCTGGCATTGGCACAAGCGGCTGAAAGACCGCTGTACTCGTCGGGAACCTAGCTAATGCTGTTTTTTAAGAGACTGTGACAATGCGCAGCATCATGCAAGGGGTTGCTGCTAACGGGGGGCTGCTAAGGGGGAAGATTTTCAAGCCTGTCAATCTTGCTCCGCAGCGTCCTCCACGCCTTCTTCGCCTAATTCCGCGCCCAATTCGGCAATGCGCTCAATCCCTACAAGCTGCTCGCCTTTGCTGAGATTGATCAAGGTTACGCCCTGCGTGTTGCGCCCGACAATCGATACGCCACCTACTGGGGTGCGGACTAAAGTGCCGCGATTGCTGATCAGCATCACGTCATCGTCGTCGCTGACTAACACTGCACCGACTACCTGCCCATTGCGTTCGGTGGTGCGCACTGCAATCACGCCCTTGCCGCCACGATGTTTGGCGGGATAATCTTCTACACGGGTACGGTTGCCATAGCCGTTTTCTGTCGCGGTGAGAATACTGTTGCCTTGATGCACGATCAATAGAGCAATTAAACGCGCCTCTTCGCTTAAGCTGATGCCGCGCACGCCGTGCGCGGTGCGTCCCATAGAGCGCACACCCGCTTCGTTAAAACGCATGGCTTTGCCGTCTGAGGCAAACAGCAGCACGTCTTGCTGTCCGTCGGTTAGTGCAACATTGATGAGCTGGTCGCCGTCACTTAAGTCTAGCGCGATAATACCGCCGTTGCGTGGACGCGAAAACTCGGTTAAGGGGGTTTTTTTCACCGTGCCTTTGGCGGTTGCCATGAAGACAAATTTGTCTTCCGCATAATCGCGCACCGGCAAAATTGCGTTAATCCGCTCGTCCGCTTCCAGCGGCAGCAAATTGATCAGCGGCTTGCCTCGTGCATTGCGTCCGGCTTGTGGCAATTCATAGACTTTTAACCAATACACGCGCCCGCGACTGGAGAAGCACAAAATCGTGTCGTGGGTATTGGCGATCAATAGCTTATCAATAAAATCTTCATCTTTAATTTGTGTTGCGATCTTGCCCTTGCCGCCGCGTTTTTGTGCCTGATAGGTGTCGAGCGATTGTGATTTTGCATAGCCTTCGTGCGACAGTGTCACCACCATATCCTCTTCAGTGATTAAATCTTCGAGACTTAAATCTTGTCGATTAACGCGAATTTCCGTGCGCCGCTCGTCTTGATATTTGTCGCGGATTTCTAGCAGTTCTTCGCGGATCACTTGCATTAAGCGGTCGGGATCGTTAAGAATCCACAGCAATGCCGCGATAATGTCGAGCAAGCCCTGGTATTCTTCAAAAATCTTGTCTTTTTCCAAACCCGTGAGGCGGTGCAGGCGTAAATCGAGAATTGCCTGCGCTTGCGTTTCGGACAAGCGATAGCCGCCTTCAACCATGCCAAATTCTGCCGCTAAATCGGTCGGGCGCGACTGGCTGGCATCGGTGCGCTGCAAAAATTCCTGCACAATGTCGCCGTCCCACAGGGTTTGCAGCAAGCCCACTTTGGCTTCCGCCGGATTCGGCGCCGCTTTAATCAGCGCGATAATCGGATCGATGCTTGCCAGTGCGACTGCCAAGCCTTCTAAAATGTGCGCTCTAGCGCGGGCTTTGCGCAGCTCGAACAGGGTGCGGCGCGTCACTACTTCACGGCGGTGGCGGATGAAAGCTTCAATAATTTGCTTAAGATTCAGCAAGCGTGGTTGATCATCGATCAGCGTGACCATGTTGATGCCAAACACGGTCTGCATAGAGGTGTGTTGATACAGATTATTGAGTACCACATCCGGCATTTCGCCGCGTCGCAGCTCAATCACCATGCGCATCCCGTCTTTGTCTGATTCATCGCGCAGTTCGGTAATGCCTTCGAGTTTTTTGTCTTTTACCAGTTCGGCGATTTTTTCCACCAAACGCGCTTTGTTGACTTGATAGGGTAACTCGGTGACAACGATTTTTTGCTTGCCGCCTTCTTCCCCTTCAACATGTGAGCGGGCGCGTAAGTAAATGCGTCCGCGTCCGCTGTTGTAAGCCTCACGGATGCCGTTTGAACCGTTGATAATCGCTGCGGTGGGGAAATCGGGACCGGGAATGTGCTGCATCAATGCTTCAATGCTGGTCGCTGGATTATCGACTAAAGCAATACAGGCGTTGACCACTTCGCGCAAATTATGTGGCGGAATATTGGTTGCCATGCCGACCGCAATGCCGCTGGAGCCATTAATTAATAAGTTGGGTAAACGGGTGGGAAATACTGCCGGTTCGTGTTCGGTTTCGTCATAGTTGGGTACGAAATCAACGGTTTCTTTGTCCAAATCTGCGAGCAATTCATGCGCGATTTTCGCCATGCGAATCTCGGTATAGCGCATCGCCGCAGGTGCGTCGCCGTCAACTGAGTTATGCACAAACACGCCTGCTGCCAGCAGAAAATTGTGATGTTCATCAACCGTAATGTCATAAGTATCAACGCGCTCAGACAAAGGGCGGATGTGGGTGATGCGGTGGTTATCATTTTGTGCAGCAACTAAAGGTTTTGAGTTTTCAACATCAAAATACCCCGGCATCAAGCTATCGTCTGGAGTTAAATACTGGGCTTCTTGATAAGTGCCGTCACGTAGCATGAAGCGGTGATCAGGGGTGCAGCGAATTTTTTCGCCATTATCCAAAGTCAGTTCTAACAACTCGGCGTTTTGGCGCGTAATACGTGAATAACGTCCTTCGCCAATCACAATTTTTCCATTTTTATCGACTGAATAGACGTAAAAAACCTCCGTAGGCGGTAACTGAGCAAGCTCGGCAAAACTTTTTGCGCTGCCGTCTGCCAGTGTAATTTTCGTGTCGCCCGTGAAACAACCAAAGTTCCCCTGTCCATCCACCAACATATAACGCAGCGAAAACGGCTGCGCCATGCGCACGATGGTGTCATACACCGCCGTGTCGCCGTGCGGGTGATATTTACCGATCACATCGCCGACGATACGCGCCGATTTTTTATAGGGTTTATTCCAATCGTTACCTAACTCGCTCATGGAGTATAAGGCACGCCGATGCACCGGTTTGAGTCCATCGCGCACATCAGGCAGGGCGCGTCCCACAATCACGCTCATGGCGTAATCGAGGTAGGACTGGCGCATTTCGTCTTCGATATTGATTGGTAGGATTTGTTTGGCAAACTCACCCATCTGTGTTGCATCCTTATTGTGTAATTTGCTATTTAGGCTGGCTTTAAGCAAATAATTGTAAAAAAGCTATAAAATGCTGCGTTTTTGCAAGCCCTTGAGGACTAAAAAGCAAGGGCTATTTGGGGTTATTCTGAACACGCTAAAAAACCGCTAATTGTAGCATATAACAAGGTTTTTAGGCTTTTTCTTAAAGTGCTTAGACAAGACTGGCAGTCCTTCAAGGAGTGCCAGTCTTAATGGGGGCATTAAAATCGGAGCGGTTGACGGCTACGTCAGCTAAAACCTGTCGCAAGGGGCTTCGGCTAACTGGATGAAGAGTGTGAGATTACAAGTTTTAACCCGCAGCGTTGCTAGGCGTGATTTTGCTATCTAACTGCGTCTGTGCGGGAATCAGCCGATAATCACACAACTGCATAAAGCCCCAGTCGCTCAAACTGTCTCCCGCACCGATGCTCAAGGCAGGCTGATAGCGTTCCAACAAATAGGCGACAGCATGGCGTTTGTCGAGAAAGGTCGGCAGCAGCGACACAGTGCGGTCGTTTTCGTGAATAAAATAATCGGGCGGCAATAAGGTACGCACGGCGTGAAAAACGCTGTCGCGCAAGTCGAGCGGGCAATCTTGCGAGGCTTTGAGTGTCACATAGTAGCCGTCAACATTGTAATGTTTGAAATAAGCCTGCTGCTCTATTGGTATGCAGCCTTGTAATTGCGCGTGCAACGCCTTGATAGGTAAAGCTAACTGTTGATAAGCGGCTTGAATACGCGCCTGCCATTGCTGATCAATTTCGCCTTGCTGCAAAATTAAGCCGGAAAAATACAGCACAGCGGTGTGTACTTTGGGGTCTTGGCTGATGAAGGTGTTGTTATATTGGCGTTGATCGCGGGCGGTGACGGGAATAATGCGGGACTCTGGGTGTTGTTGAAATAATTGCCATAAATGCTGTTGCGCCTGACTCATGTAAGATATTGTGCTGACATTGTGCGTGGCGGGAATGCACCCTAGTGGATTTTTCCGCTGGGTTTGGAATAGCGTGTCGTCAAGGTCAAGGAAAAGAATGATCGGGTTCATGTTTTCAGTTTAGGGCAGGATGCGCTGCAATAGCTTGTCGCGCAAAATAAAATGGTGTTTGAGTGCGGCACTAACATGTAGGGCAAACAGCACGTATAACCAATAACTGGCATACCGATGTACTGCCAGCGCGAGTTCTGCCAATGGCTTGTCTTGGGCGACTAGCAGCGGCACGTTTGCGCCAAAAAATTGGGTTTTGTAGCCGCCGGCGACTGAGTCGAGATAGCCTGAAACGGGCAAAATCATCATCAGCGCGTATAAACTGATGTGTGTCGCATGAGCGGCGAATATTTCCCATCTTTTCATCTGCTTGGGTAAAGCCGGCTGAATTTGGCTTAACCGCCACAGAATGCGCAGCAAGAGTAAGCCGAGCAGCAGTAAACCCAGCGATTTGTGCAGGCTGTAAAGCCACCATTTGTCATCGCTATCGGGCATATTGGTCATACTTAAGCCGATGAAGACCAAGCCGATGCACAGTAGAGCCATGCTCCAATGTAAAAAAATGCTGATTAAGCCATACTGTTGTTCAGTGTTTTGCCAAGTTTTCATTTTATGGGTTGCCGCAATGTTCTACTTTATTTAGCGGATGTCAGGCAGCCTCTCTCGAAACGCAAACGTTACAACGAGATTTCTGCGCAGCGGGACAAATTCATCTATAATCAGTGGTTGAGGTTATTGATATATTGTCCCCGCCTGAAACTGCTCTCAGAGATTTTGATTAGGTGCTTAAAATCCAAGTAGTTGCAGCAAACTTGATAGAGCAAAAAATGCAGTTTCTGGCGGGTATGAGTATAACTAAAGCAGCACCATAAACCTGTTATACGCTGCTGTGTTTGTGTGACAGGTTTTAAAACCACTAAGGAGCATACTGATGTCGAAACAAAAAGACCCTTACACCGATTTGCAGGTTGCGCAAATGGTCAAGCATTCAGCTCATCAAATTTGGTTGGCGGGCTTGGGTGCTTTTATTAAAGCACAACAGGAACATAATAATATGTTCGATGAATTAGTCGCAGAAGGCGAAGCGGCAGAAAAACGCTGCCGTGAAGACAAACAAAATTGCCATCAACATTTGCCTAAGCCGCATGGTAGTTGGCACAAGATTGAAAGCAACTTTGAAGAGCGCGTTGCGCAGACTATCAATCGCTTGGGGCTTCCTTCGCGGCAGGAATTGCAGGCACTTAATGCGCAAGTTGAAATCTTAACTGAACACCTTAAACAGCTTCAGGCGCGTCCCGCTCATAAGGAATACGCAAGCTAACGCAGTAATGATCAACATCCGCAAAAGTTTCTAATCTACCCTGACGACCGTAATACACAGCTAAACGCTGGCGCAAATTATCCAACGCAATGCCGCTGCCTTTGCCCTTTCTTTCCACATGCGCATTGGGCGGCGGCAGGGGATTTTCAATGTCGATCATCAAATCATGCCCATCGGTTAAACCGGTAATCTGAATAGTCCCGCCTTCGGGTAATGGCTGAATACCGTAATAAATCGCATTTTCTAACAGCGGCTGTAAACTCAACTTAGGCACTAGCGCGTCTTTAGGCACCGCATCCAGCACCCAGTTGACTTTCAGACGATTGCCTAAGCGCAAACTTTCAATGCGCAAATAGCCTTCGCACAAACTGATTTCATCAGCTAAAGGAACGCGCTTTTTCGCATCGCTTAAGGTTGCCCGAAACAATTCCGACAAATCCTCCACCGCTTGCTCGGCAAGTGCTGCGTCAATGCGCGTTAAGCTGGCAATGGTGTTCATGCTGTTGAACAAAAAATGTGGATGAATGCGTGCTTGCAAAGCTTGCACGCGGAACTCGGCTTCTGCTTCAGCACGTAATTTCCAGTGATAACTTAAATGAAAATAATGCAGGGCGATAATGCTCACGACCGTACTGATGCCGAGATTGCGCAGCATAAACAAGGGGTACTTGACCGGTGCGATGCTGACATCGCCGACCCCGCGAATTACTAAATTACTTTTTGGCATCGCCAGCAGCAAATCAAAACCCGCAGGCGGGGTTAATGCGGTCACTGGATTGAGCCAAAACAGCCAAACCAGATGGCTATAAATCCCAGTGACCAGCATTACCAGCAGATGAATCAACGCCGCCGAGACGACTCTCGGACGCTTTTCCAGCCAGCCGCGAATCGGGCATAAAAACACAATACTGGTCAAGACAATGGCATGAGTGAACAGAGACACTTTGAAAATAGCAGAAAATTTCTGCCCGGGAATGCCTAGCGGCGCGAGAACAATAATCAGCGCGAGTAACTGCGCCAGCAACAAACCGCTAATAATCAAGCGCGGCTGGCAAAAGTTAGGTAAAAACGGCGTTTCCAGTGGCGCGGGGATTGGCATTTTAATTCATGTTCGGTGGCATTCCCACGCAGAGCGTCACTGCCGTTAAGTCAAGGCTGGGAGTACTAATCTCCTGATTAGCGCAGCGGCTGAAAGCCGCTTGTGCGGGTCTGAAGACCAGTACTCCCAGAGGCGTTTTGCCACTCACTAAATGGCAGTGACGCAGAGCGTGGAAACGAGGAAAAGGGGTGAGCGAAACGCAATGCAAACGCGACAAGAAACAATGATTGTTTATTGCAAGCGCGGCACAAGGGCTTGGTTTAACAGAAATGCGCGTGTGTCAGCCCCAAAATCGCTTAACAGACGATCAATCATGTCTTTTTTGCGCGTAAAACTGACTAATTTTTCTGCCCCAATGAGGTTGCGTGCAATAGAACTGCTGCTGGCTAAATCATCAATCAGCCCTAAACGCATCGCCTCTTCACCGCTCCAAACCAGACCGGAAAAGATTTTTTCTTCATCTTGCAAACGCTCGCCTCGCCCGGCTTTCACGGTGTCAATAAATTGCTGGTGCATTTGATCTAATAGAGCTTGTATATGCGCACGCTCTTCGGCTTTTTCCGGCGAAAAGGGATCCAGCAAGCCTTTATTTTCGCCCGCCGTCATCAAACGCCGTTCAACGCCCAATTTTTCAAGCGTCTCAACAAAACCAAAACTACTCATCACCACCCCGATAGAACCCACAATACTGGATTTATTGGCATAAATATTTTCCGCGCCAACTGCGATGTAATAGCCGCCCGATGCACCTATGTCGGTAATCACCGCATACAAGGGAATATCCGTATATTTTTCACGCAAACGCCGCATTTCGTCATTAATGTAGCCCGATTGTACAGGACTGCCGCCGGGGCTATTGATGCGCACAATCACGCCCGCCGTGTTTTTATCCTTAAATGCCTCGCGCAAGGCATGAATAACATCATCGGCATTGGCATCCGTATCACTGGCAATCACGCCCTTAATATCCACCACAGCCGTGTGTTTTTTCTCACCGCCGACATCAATTTTATCTCCTAGACGCATTTGGAAGACTATTAAAATGGTAAATAAATAAATAAAAATCAGTAGTTTGAAGAAAATTCCCCAACGTCGCGCTAACTGCTGCTCTTTAAGACTGGAAAATGCCAGTTTTTCTAAAGTATCGCGCTCCCATTGCTCGTTTTTTTCATGTTTTTTATTCAACAAAGTCATTTAGACATACTCCAATAATTCATTAAGCTGATGAATGCAGGTTATCGGTTGATGCGTCAGCAAGCGTTCACAATCATGTACGCCATAACTGACCGCCACAGAACGGACTCCCGCGTTGGCTGCCATTTGCAGATCATACTCGCTATCGCCAATCATCAAAGTCTGCTCAGGCGAGCCGCCTAAAGTGTGCATCATTTCCTGTAACATCAAGGGGTCTGGCTTAGAGCGTGTTTCTTCAGCGCAGCGCGTCAACAGGAATAAATCAGTCAAACCGCTTAAAGCCAAAGAACGCTGCAAGCCCTGCCGACTTTTGCCAGTTGCCACAGCCAGTTTATAGCCCCGTGAGTGTAAAGTCTGTAGCGTTTCAGCCACGCCTTCAAACAAAGGGGTGGCAATCTCGCTGACATGCAAATAATGGTGACGATAGCTGTCCATGAGAGCCTGACGACGCACCAAGGACTCCTGCGGATATAACGCCAAAATCGCTTCCATCAAGCCCAAGCCAATCATACCCGCAATGGACTCGTCGCTGCGCGGAGCTAATCGCAACTCAGCAATAGCCGCATGAAAGCAACTGATAATACGCGGCACGGAATCCATCAACGTGCCATCCCAATCAAATACCAATAGCGTATAGCTTTTCATAAGTTCCTTTTATGTTCGTGAAACAAGCTGTTAGACAAGGCTGACCTTAAATCATACTCTCGTGGGTACAGGGATAGGATACGAATTTTAGGATCGCCAATCTCAAGACTGAGCGATGGGTCAACGGCGCGGGGCTTTCTTATGTAGGGTGGATTAAGCGAAGCGTATCCGCCTACGTTACAGACCGCCGCAACGCGGTCAAGATATCATTCCCAAGTGGCACTTGGGAAGGAGGGTAACCTGATTGCTCTTCAAGACCGGTCAGGTTTTTTTAACGTCAGAGATGTAACCAAGCGCGTCGTGCTTGTATTTTACCTGCGTCTTTTGATGTTTCTAATGATGTTTCTAAGGTCAATTCACAGGTATTCGCGGGCGCGGCTTGTAGGATCAGCTTAAATTGCTGGAGTTGATCGCGCCGAAACGCATGAATAGTCACTTCTTCGCCGGCTAGATAGCCAACCAATCGGGTCTCCCAGTTGCGTTTATCTACTTTGAGATAATCTAGGGCGATGATGTGGTCTTGTCCCGATAGCCCCGCCGCCTGCGCGGCACCGCCAGTAAAAACATGCTTAATGATCGCCTCAAGTGCTGAGTCGGGATCGAGTTTTAAGCCTAAACTGAGTGTTTGATCGGTGTAAAAACGGCATTGGATGGCGACATCTGCGCACAAGTCGCTGATCGGCAAGTCTTCAGTACCATGCAGGTAACGCTGAAAAAAATCGTCTAAATGTAATCCGCTGACTTCAGCAGCGAGGGCTTCCATGCCGCCTTCGGGAAGCCCGATAAGCGGTTTACCATGCCGCTGCCAAGCGACTTGCATGATGTCGTCTAAAGATTTCGCGCCTTGCGTATGGCGGCGAATGTATAAGTCTAAGGTGAGTGCCAGCAACGCGCCTTTGGAGTAATAGCTGACTTGTGCATTGGGTGTGTTTTCGTTGGGATGGTAGAGTTTAATCCAGGTATCAAAACTTGAATCGGCGATTGATTGTTGCCAGCGTCCTGGGGTCTGCCAGACGCGGCTGATCGTTTTTGCCAGCAACTTGAGATAATCTTGCGCTGAGATGCAGCCGCTGCGTACTAGATTTAAGTCATCGTAATAGGAGGTGATGCCTTCAAAGACCCAAAGCTGGCGGGTGTAGGTTTCGCGGCTCAGGTTGTACGGCAGAAAACCACTGGGCTTAATGCGCTTGACATTCCATAAATGCAAATATTCGTGGCTGCATAAGCCTAAAAAACGCTGATAGCCATTTTCTTTCTCGCCCGCGTTGCCTGCTGCGCGTGATGGCTGGGGGCTGCATAAATCAGCGCGTTCACACATCAGGGTGCAGGAAGCGCGATGTTCTAAACCGCCGTATTCTTTGCTGCTTAAAATAATCAAAAAAGTATAACGCTGAGTGACCGGCAATTCGCCAAATAGGGCGACATGCCCGCTACAAATTTTCTGCAAATCTGCGGTTAAACGCGCTACATCGGCGCGATGCTGACCAATGAGTACTACCTCATGCGGCACACCAACAACCTCAAAACTTGCCAATGTGAACTTGCCCATTTCCACAGGATGATCAATAAGCTCTTCATAATCAGTCGCTTGATAAGAACCAAAAGCGTGCGGGTGCGCCTCTAAGGGGGGCAGACTGGTTGCCACCCGCCAGTTTTTGAAGTCTGCCCCCAGCGGTGGCAAAATATCTAGCGAACACGCCTGATGCTCGAAACCATCGGCACTTAAAAACACACTTGTGCCGTTAAAAAAACCGCGAGTTTGATCTAAATAAGCAGCACGTACTGAAATATCGAAACAATACACCTGGTATTTGACAGTCAACTCGCCCGCGCAAGGTGCGCACTGCCAAGTCGCTTTGTCGCACTTTTCAATGTCGATAGGGGTGCCGTCGGCAAAGGCTTGAATCTGCACTATATGGCGCGCAAATTCGCGCAGGGTGTAACTGCCCGGAATCCAAGTCGGCAAACGTAGCACCTGTCCATGCGGATCGGGCTGGCGGATGGTGAGGATCACTTCAAACAGATGGGCTTGTGGAGATTGGGGCGTAATTTGGTAGTGGGTGGAGTAATGCGTCATGTTATTGATATTAAAACTAAAACAAAGTTATGGGACGATTGAAATTCTGACTAGACAAGGCAACTATTAGATTTCTATAGAAAAATTTGACAAGTCTTAAAAATCTGTCAAGTTTGCACAGAAATACCTGTATCTACTTTTTTTACACAACAAGGGGACAACTGATGTATGCCACCGCTGATTTATGCGACGAATTTCGCTCGCAACTCCATATTGCCGAACCGATCTTTAAGAGCTACGGTGCAAGAACTGCGTTTGCGGGCGAAATTCACACGGTTAAAGTGCATGAAGACAATGTGCTGGTCAAACAACAACTGCGCAAAAAAGTTGAACAAGGCGTGTTAGTGGTGGATGGCGGTTCGTCTTTGCGCTGTGCGCTGGTGGGTGATAATCTGGCGCGTATGGCAGTGGAAAATGGCTGGCAGGGCATCATTGTCTATGGCTGCATCCGCGATGCCGAAGAGATTTCCCGCATTCATATCGGCATCAAAGCCTTAAACACGCATCCGCTAAAAAGTACCCAACAAGGACGCGGCGATCTTGATGTGCCGGTCAATTTTGCCGGGCTAAGCTTTTATCCGGGTCACTATTTATATGCCGATGCTGATGGTGTGATCGTCGCCGAACAGGCGTTAAAATTGGCTGATTTGTAAGCAACATAATCGGCGGCTAACAGCGCAAAATCTGCGCGACGGGCTTGCCACAACACTAACCCGCTGCTTGAAAAGCAGCGGGGAGTTACGCTTGTTTGCTTATGACAAGCCGCACATACCGCTGCCGCAGCCGCCCATACCACAACTCGGCGCGGCGGATTCTTTGAGATTAAAGCTATTGACCACCTGCCCGCCGGTGATTAATTTTTCAACAGCGGTGTCTAAGGCAACGTCACCCGGTTCAATACCGGCTAAGTCGCATACCTGCCCCCAAGTTTGCACGACTTCACTCATGCTGTGACGGACTTCGACCACTTCACCTGTTGCACTACAACGATAATCATAAGTTGGCATTATTTAACTCCTTTTTAATCAATGTTGAACTTGTGAAAGGGGCGGATTATACACTCATAGCCGCCAGAAACTGCATTTTTTGCTTTATCAAGTGTTGCAAATACTTGGGTTTTAAGCACTTAATCAAAATCCCTGAGCAGTTTCAAGCGGGGGCAGTATATAATCAAAATACATGATTTGCATCAGTTAAAATGGACACAGTTTTAGTTTGGCATGAAGATTCCATCACGACTATACTGTAATCCATCAGCGGATACGCTAATCGCTTGGTCCGTCTTAAGCATGCGGGGCAAATGAATAAGCCTGCCTCCGCGAGTTATTTTATGTCTCTTAAACCTCAGGAGTTGTATCATGCGTCCAGTTAATTATATTTTATTTATCAGTGTGTTGTGCCTTACTTTCAACGCTCATGCGGCAGTTGAAAAATTTAGCGTTCTGAGCAGTTCTGCGCAGGCGTACAAAGAAGGCGATGTTGTCTTAAATGGACAAACTGTCAAATTGCAAAAAGGCGAAAAATTGCAAGTTAAATCGCTAGAAACCGAAAATAAATGCGATGTTGTCGGTCCTTACTCTGCTACTTTGCAATGCGCCCGTATTATTTTAGCCGCCGAACGTGTGCGTCCGCGTCAACGCAGCGCGAGCGTTCTCCCGTCGTCTTTATGGGCAGTCGATATTGAGCGTGGTAACAATTTTTGTTATCGCCACGCAGAAGAATTGAAACTGTGGCGCAGCGATACAGAGGGCGCGGTGCGTTTAGGTATTAAAAATTTTGCAAGCACGGATCAAGTCAATTTGCGTTGGCCCGCGGCGCAAGATTTATTGGATTGGCCCGCAAAAAAACTGCCTTTAGCCAATAACAGCACTTATGTTTTTACTGTGCAAGGTAGCGTGACAGCTATCAATTTCTACCAACAGCCCGCGCATGTGCAGAACCAGCAAGAGCTGTTGGAATGGATGCAGCAACAAGGTTGCACCACTCAATTGAGTATATTGCAAGAAAGTGTTGAACTGATAGCAAACTGATACTGAATTGGATGAGTTTTTGCCGCGTTCCTACCTAGCACCAACTGCGATTAAGTGAAGTCCCACAAAGGGCGAAATCCATGCCCTACCTTGCTGTGATAGCTCCCCAAAACCCAAAACAATCTGTAAGCCATTCATTATTTTAGGCAAGTAGGGTTTGCGCCACGCCCTCGTTCCCAAGTGCCACTTGGGAATGCGGCGCGAACGCGGATGCTCGGCAGCGTGCCATCATCCGTGTGCTTCGACGAAAAGATGTCGCGCACCCTGCCGAACGGTTACGCTTAATCTACTCTTTTTGTAACATGAAATTGACATGGCTTGAGTCCTCTAAGCAAGCGTTTTCTAGTGTTTTGTTCGGATTTTGCAAAAAGGCGTGCGCTACTTCTACGGCGCACTGACTGCCGTCTATCACTGCATGTCCCATATCGGGAAATTCCACCAGTTGACTGCGCGGCAGGCTTGCCGCTGCGGTTTTTGCCCATTGCGGCGGGGTGACGGGATCAAAATGTCCGGCTAACAATAGAGTCGGTACGGCAGATTTGACCGGCTTGAGAAATTCCGCTGTCGCACGTTGCTCACCCCAATAACGGCAGGGACTATATGCCCAAAAATCTTGCACAAAAGGACGCACTTGTGGATATAAAGCGAGCTGCTGCTGATAACTGTGCGCATCAAAACCGTCACCCATGTCATAGCACTCTACGGACATATTCATCGCATCGCTAAAATCACTGCTCAGTAGCATCTCCATATAGGCAATAACCAGCGGCTCAAGTTCTTGTGAATGCCCCCGTGCTGCTTGGTCTATTATCATCGGTATCTGCTCTATCAAATCCCAGCGATACAGGGCGATAAAAATCACATCAATTAAACGCGGCGCGGTGATTTTGACTTGTATCGGTACCGCGTTTTGGGGATCGAGTACATCGAAACTGAGTGCTTGCTGTTCTACTCGCGCCAATAAATCATAAAAATCTGTTTCTAAGTTGGGATAAGCCCAATGACACAACACCGCTTCGCGGCAGGTGCTCAATAAATTATCTAAGGCGCGCTGCAAAACAAAAGGTACTTCCATCAGGGCATGATGTTGCGGCGGATAAACGGAATCAAGAATAACACTATGCAGCAAGGCACTGTGCTTGCGCATAATTTGCAGTGCCAAGCGTGTTCCATAAGACACGCCAAACAAATTCCAGCGTTTACTACGCAAGGTTTGATTCAGAGCCTGCATCAATTCCACCGCATCTTCTGCATTGCGCTCGGTGTTATAAGCGGACAAATCTACCGCCTGCCCCAACCAATATTCATAGCATTCTGCATACGCGGCATTAAAATCGCGCATGTCTTCTCTCAAGGATTGGCTGACGCGCATGATCTCGCGTGTGCGCTGGGATAAATGCGGGCAGTTGAGATTAGGGCGGCTTAAGCCCGTGCCGCGCTGGTCGAACAACACCCAATCCCCCTGCCAAGCGGAATCTTCTAAAAAAACCTGCCAATACACCATACCCACTTCATGCAAGTAGCTAGGTGCGCCGGGACCACCCGCCAAATACAAGATCGGCTTGCCGGCACGCGCCCAAGCCCATTGACGTAAAACGACCACAGGCAATTTCAGCACTTCATGCGGGACAACTTGCTCGGCATCGCTAGGATAAAAATAGGCGCACAGCGGATAGCGCGTCCAATCCCAAGTCCAAGAAAACCAGCAGGTTGTCCATTGTAATTTCGCGCCATTGGCAAGCTGCACATCGTGCGGTTTTTCGGCTGCGTAGTGCCAATAAGCGAACACAAAAACGCACAGCAACCCTGCTAACAGGCTGTACACACTTTTTTTTATCATCATTATCTAAACTCGCGGGTTAAGGTTGGAAACGGGGGCGGTGAATCGGTCGATCTTTTTTTTATCATCATTATCTAAACTCGCGGGTTAAGGTTGGAAACGGGGGCGGTGAATCGGTCGATTCTAGGCGATCTTGGTGATGAAATAAGTATCTTTTTTTAAGCCATGACACGTAAAATTCTTTCAGATAGCTTGTCGGGCAAGATTTGAAACCTTGACCGGCAGGTCATAAAAAAATAGGCTGACTGAGCAGTCAGTCGCTGCCCGCAAAAATCAACTTTGAACAACGACTGCGCGGCGAGGGTTTGCTTAAAGGTGTGTTCAAAAACATCAAAACGGCGGCAACTAGGAATGGTTTAGAACGTGTGTTGATTACGGGCGTGTCGCCTATTGTGTTAGCTGGCATGAGCAGCGGTGACAACATTGTCGAAAACATCTATCGGCGGCATGTCATTATCCCGCATGCGCCACGCAAAGAGGTCGGGCAGCCTACCTGGCCTACGCATTCCACGCGAGTCCGGGAAGAAAAAACCAACGACAAAGATTTCCCATAACAAGGCAAATTTACAATGAAAATAAAACAATTGGAGAATAAAAAACTGGCTATTTTTGGCTATGGGCGCGAGGGGCAATCTATACTCCGTGCCATTCGTCGCCAGTTGCCAGCGCAGCCTATCTGCATCCTCAACGACACCCCCATCACACTGCATGAGCCGCATACTGAAGTGTGCAGCGGTGCGGCAGTGGCAGCGCGTTTGCGCGATTTTGATCTGGTCATCAAATCGCCCGGCATCAGCCTGTATCGCCCTGACATTGTTGACGCAAAAGCCGCCGGGGTGCAGTTTAGCTCCGCCACGCGGCTTTGGTTTAGCGAACATGAATCAGCAAAAGCGGTATGCGTAACAGGCACGAAGGGCAAAAGCACTTGCACCAGCTTGAGTGCGCACTTGCTGCGCGCCGCCGGCTTGCGCGTCGCCTTGGGCGGCAACATTGGCACGCCCTTGTTTGACTTGCCAGACACGCCCGCGCCCGATGTGTGGATATTGGAATTATCCAGTTATCAAACCAGCGATTTTGAGGCAGACCCCAGCATCAGCCTGCTACTCAACTTGTTTCCCGAACATCTCGATTGGCATGGCAATATAGACGTTTATTTTCACGACAAGCTCAATCTGCTACGCCAAACAAAGCGCGGGCTGAAAATCCTCAATGCCCAAGATGCGAATACGCAGCGTTATACGCAAGACTTAGAAGATTGCGAATATTTTAATCATAAAGCAGGTTTTCACCATAACGCACAGGGAATTTATCAGGGTGACAAGCGATTATTGTCGCTGTCTGAACTGCCCATTGCCGGCGCGCATAATGCCTCGAATGTGTGCGCTGCCTTGACCCTAGTGCAGGCACTGGGTGTTGAGGTGCAAAGCTGTCTAGCGGCGTTGTCCAGCTTTCAAAGCCTGCCGCATCGCCTGTCCGTATTGGGTGAAAAAAACGGCATAGGCTACATTGATGACAGCATTTCCACCACACCGCAATCCAGCCTCGCGGCAGTGCAGGCTTTTCCCGATGTTTTTATTACGCTGCTGTTGGGCGGCTATGAACGCGGTTTAGATTGGACAGAACTGGCTGAATATGCGCGAAACCGCCCCATTCAGGCAATTATCACGCTACCGGACAATGGCTATCGGATAGCGCGAGTGCTACGCCAGCACTGTCTCGCCAACGGTGTGCCGCACATCCACGAGGCGCGAGATTTAGCCGCTGCGGTAGCCACAGCGCAAGCCATCACGCCGATAGGCGGGTTAGTGATTTTGTCCCCCGGCGCACCCAGTTACGGACGCTTTGCCAATTTTCAGGAACGCGGCGAGCAGTTCGCAGACATGGCGGGATTTTAGGTGATGGGTGATAGTCTCAACAATTGAGTCAAACGCCGTGACCCAGTACTTGGGTCTAAATATTTTAGTGGTTCCGGTTTGCCAAGTCGGCATCCTTCATACCCCAGTTAACAAACAAGGGCTGCCGTGCCAGAAAGATATAGCGGAACAATACCTTCGCCAGTTTTTACTGGGAGCATTGCGGCAACTGATAAGTGCGCTCTAAGTGCGCTCAAGGTCAGTGGTTTGCTGCCATAATTAAAAACCACTTCAGCATTTTGCTGAACGAATTTTAATTAATAAATTGACCAATCAAGTACTTACAAAATGGCGATTATTCGTGTCCCAGCTCTTTGCTGGATGGCGAAGGTATTGTCTATGTTATAAAATTATTTATCATAAGTATAGTGCCGCGCGTTTGGAATAGCCGGAAAAATATTTTTGAGGGTAAACCTTAGTTCATTGATATTTAAGATTTTAGTGCGGGACTCGGAATTGCTGGGGTTTGAGTTTCGGGTACTTTCGGGTACTATTGAATACGCATTCCTAAGCAGCCCGTTCCCATACGCCTACGCGGGAACATCAACTACCACAAAGGATAACCTATGTCTAGAGCCTATAATTTTAGTGCCGGTCCTGCCGCCGTGCCGACTGCCGTGTTAGAACAAGCCCAAGCGGAAATGCTTGACTGGCATGGCAGCGGTATGAATGTCATGGAAATGAGCCATCGCGGTAAAGAATTTATGTCCATCGCCGCACAAGCCGAAGCGGATTTGCGCGAGCTGCTGTCTATTCCCAATAACTATAAGGTACTGTTTTTACAAGGCGGCGCCTCTAGTCAATTCGCCATGATTCCGCTTAACTTGCTGCGCGGCAAAACGACGGCAGATTACTTCAATACCGGGCAATGGTCGAAAAAAGCCATTGCCGAAGCCAAACGCTATTGCGATGTCAATATTGTCACCGATTCTGCTGCGCAAAACTTTAGCACTATTGCCGATGCGGATACTTGGCAACTCAATCCCGATGCGGCGTATGTGCATTACACGCCGAATGAAACCATCGGTGGTTTGGAATTTCACGACATTCCCGACACCGGCGACGTGCCGCTGGTAGCGGATATGTCTTCAACCATTTTGTCGCGTCCCATTGATGTTTCCAAGTTTGGCGTGATTTACGCGGGCGCGCAAAAAAACATAGGTCCAGCCGGCATGGCTATCGTCATTGTGCGCGAAGACTTGATAGGTGACGCGCTGGCGCATACGCCGTCCATGTTTGACTATAAAATCCACGCAGAAACCGAATCCATGTATAACACCCCGCCGACTTACACTTGGTATTTAGCCGCTCTGGTGTTCCAATGGCTGAAGCAACAAGGTGGCTTGACAGCCATGGCGGAGATTAATCAACGCAAAGCGCGAGCCTTGTATGCGGCGATAGATCAATCAGATTTTTACAGCAATCCAGTGGATACGCGCTATCGTTCTTGGATGAATGTGCCGTTTACGCTGGCTGACAGCGAACTAGACGCGACCTTTTTAAGTGAAGCCAAAGCCGCGCATTTATTGACCTTGAAAGGGCATCGTTCAGTCGGGGGAATGCGTGCCAGCATTTACAACGCGATGCCCGAAGCCGGTGTGCAAGCCTTGATAAGCTTTATGCAGGCATTTGAGGACAAATACGCAACACCTAATTAACTGAGGTTACGCAGCAATGGGGCGGATTAAGCCACAGTCTCCGCCCGCATACACACAGAAAAAAGAGAAACGTCTTATGCGTCCCGCACAACTTAGCATTTTATTAGATAAAGAATTTGCCAGCGCACAGCATGGACACCATACGCCCGTCATGTTATGGGGACCGCCGGGCGTGGGTAAATCGCAAATTGTCGCGCAAGTCGCTGAACGGCATCAAGTATCCGTCATTGATGTGCGCTTATCGCAAATGGAGCCGAGCGATTTGCGCGGCATTCCGTTTCGCGTGGGCGATTTAGTCGAGTGGGCGGTGCCGTCTTTGTTGCCCAACACTGAACGCCATGGCGCGGCGGGTATTTTGTTTTTGGATGAAATCACCTCCGCGCCACCCAGCGTCTCAGCCGCCGCCTATCAGTTGATTTTAGATCGGCGTTTGGGCGCGTATCAAGTGCCGGCGCATTGGATTATTGTCGCGGCGGGCAATCGCCAAGGAGATCGCGGCGTGACTTACACCATGCCCGCGCCCTTAGCAAATCGTTTTGCGCATTTTGAAGTAGAAACCCATCTGGATGATTGGGTGCATTGGGCGTATCAAAACGGCATTGATGAGCGCGTTATCGGCTTTTTGCGTTTTCGCCCGGAATTATTATTCGATTTTGATCCGGCGCATAATCCGGTGGCTTTTCCTTCACCGCGTTCTTGGGAATTTGCCCACCGCGCCCTGCAAAAATTCAGCGCAGTCCCCGCCCTGTTGCTAGGCAGTTTGCAAGCCTGTGTCGGTGCGGCGGCGGGGATTGAGTTAAAAGCTTTTGTCGATAACCTTGACCGAATGCCCAATTTAGACGCGATTTTGCGCGGCGAGGCAGTGCCAACGCCAACAGAAATCGATTTACAATACGCAGTAGCCGCCGCGCTGGTAGGGCGAGCCATTCGCGCCAAAGACACAGAACAGGCGCAAGCTGTGTATGGACGCATTTTGGAATATGCGGGGACATTTGCGCAAAAAGAAATGGGCATCATGCTGGTGTCTGACATGCAGCGTGCCGTAGGCGAGGCATTATACTCCGTGCCGCAATTCCAAAACTGGGCGCAGCGCGTCACTCAAGTGATGCTTTATCAGTAACATGCAGCCGAATATTTCAACTACTCCTAAGGAATCCCGATATGCACTTCCAACCCACAGAAGCTGAACAAGGCAGCTTTGCCGGTTTTTCCACCCGCGAGCGACTAAACTATTTTCTCACTCGCACTATGGAAGTCGAAGAAGTCTGGGGACACGCTGACGCAGAAGGCTGGTTGATGCGCACAGAAGGTGACAAAAGTATCCTTGCCGTTTGGCCCTACCAAAATCTAGCGCAAGCCTATATCACGTCTGCTGACGGCAACCCGCAAGCCACCTCCTTAGAGCATTTTATCGATATTTTGCAGCGCAATCTCAGTCAAGCCATTTATCTCGACATCATGCCGCTGCCCAATCAAAGCCCGGTTTTAATGAGCGCTAAAGAACTGTTAAGCCTGTACGAAAGCCTGATGGATGCGGGGACCTATTTCTTAGAAGGATAAGTGTGGCGGCGGGTAGTTAATTTTTACAATCCATTGCTGCTGGGGTTAAGAATCATCAGGATCGTAACGTCAATTAGGAATCATCATTGTTCTCCTATTCGGGATTAACCCCTAAACTGCGCAGCAAGTCTTTCATGCGCTGATTTTCCGCTTGACTTACAGCTAATTCTGCTCGCGCTTGCTCTGCTTGGACTTGCGCTTGTTCTGCTTGGACTTGCGCTTGTTCAAGTTGTTCAGCCAACTCTATCGAAGTCAAAAATCGGCGACCATCGGGGTAATAAATATGCAG
>CAZOSP010000041.1:26606-28685 GCA_964582525.1 uncultured Thiomargarita sp.
ATAAGGATCATCGGGATCGTAACGTAAATTAGGAATCATCATTGTTCTCCTATTCTGAGTTAATGTCGAAGTTGAATGATGTTTATCCTAACAACCCGACAAACACCAAACCCACCGCGATATAAATCGCCGCTTCTAATGTACCGATAGCGATATTGCGCTGTTCAACGACTTCCATACCGACATCAATCCCCGGCAATAAAATCAAGCGAGCGACAATAGAGACGGCACTTTGCGCAATAAATAATAATAGCGCGATGCCAAGCCATAATCCCAACATCAGCGGCAAATTATTCGCATCGTAAATCAACAAGCCGGAGGTTGAAGTCACTGCCAACGCCACGCCGATGCGATGTCCGCTAAAGCGAATCGCTAGAGCTATATTGCCGGCTTCGATTTCTTCGTACAATTTGCGTCCGGCGTGACGCTTAGCAAATAGCAAGCTGCGATATAGGGTAGCTAAGTACATGATTATTTGTGAGGCAACAAAGCCGAGAAGCACGACAAGAAAATTAATCCAAGCATCACCTTCGACCCACATCATAACAGCACGTACAACAATCGCTGAAGCAATCAGATTGCCCGCATCGATCAGCCCCGCTGCCCTATTATTGTTATGAATTTGTTGGGTAATAGAAATTTTCGGTAGAGAAATGTGATCAAACACCTGTCGCGTCACCCACATCAGGACAATCCCTAACAGACCGTAAATGCTGACTAGCATTATTTCCTCTTGCAGCGAAGACAGCGCGTGACCGCTCACTACTCCCATCAGCATAATAGCAATACCTATTAAGCCACCCGCCAAAGAAATGCCCACCGCACCATTGTCGTGTTCAGCCAATAATTCATACAAAGAGGCATTTGCTACAAAGTTCGCAAACCAGCGAAATCCAGCCAAAATCATTATCATAACAATGAAATTAAGAAGATAGTTAAGCAACACCGATTCGTTAAGGGTAATGTAAGACATAGTGAGACAATCTCCTTGTTAAGTTACCGTGAAATAAGCGTTCACACCTCTATCAAAAACCTTGCAGATTGTCAAAGCCTGCAAGGTTTAGCAGCAATTCCGAGCCTCGCACTAAAATCTTAAATATCAATGAACTAAGGTTTACCCTCCAGCCCTGTCAAGGTGACCAAGTTATTATAAAATAATAATTTTTATTTTAAATCAACGAAATAGCAAGGACTATACACCCATGTTCAACCCAATTTTGCAAAAATTCAGCGAAAAAAGCCCAGTCAGCGTGATAGTTCAAGCTTTAGTAGAACACCTTCTTAATGCGGAAAAAATGGATGCATGGTTTGAAACGAAAAGAGATGTTCAATATACTAAAAAAATACTCTTTTCTTCATTAATTGGAATTATGCTACAAGTAGTCTGTCGTCTTAAAGATAATGTACACACCGCTTATTTAGATTCAAATATAGAAGTTAGTCGTCAAGCCTTATACGATAAATTAAAAAACGTAGAACTTGGAACTAGCCAAGAATTAGTGCATTATATTGGTTCTGAAACAGAAATTATTATCCGAGAAATGAATGCAACGCAACCGCCTCTTGTTAATGGATATAGAACTAAATTTCTGGATAGTCATTGTATTGAAGCAACAGAAAAAATAATAAAGGAATTAAAAAATACTAATGCAGGCACATTACCCGCAAAATCTTTAGTAGTATTTGAACAAGAACTGGGTATTGTTAGTGATGTATTTCCTTGCAAAGATAGGGATGCTCAAGAACGCTCATTGTTATCTGCTGTATTGGATACTGTTAAAAAAGATGAGATTTGGTGTGCTGATAGCAATTTTTGTGTATTAAATTTCTTATTTAAAATACACCATAAAGAAGCTTATTTTGTTATTCGTCAACACGACAAGACTCCATTTAACCATTTGTCTAAAAAGGCATTTATAGGTAAATCGAAGAGCGGAAAAGTATATGAACAACGCATATCGTTAAACTTTGAAGGCAAAGTAAAGTGGACCCCACCGTCAAGGCTAAAATAGCAAAACTTAAGGAGAAATCACGCTCGATTTTCTTCAAAATACACCTCAGCAGGTGTGCAGTAATGTA
>CAZOSP010000042.1:0-28675 GCA_964582525.1 uncultured Thiomargarita sp.
AGCCGTGCTGATGCAGTTTGAACAACGCAAAGCCAATGGCGAAGACCCGCAGGCACTGGAATACGCTAAGATTGTTGAAGACGCAGACGGCAAACGAGAAATTCGTTATATGAAAGCCGTGCCTACCGCGCAAGTGTGTCTAGCCTGTCATGGTGCAACCGAAGGGCTAGACCCGGTGGTGGTTGAGCGTTTAGATAAACTCTATCCCGCCGATCAAGCACGCGGTTTTAAAGCGGGCGATTTGCGCGGTGCTTTCAGTATTCGTGAAACCTTAACAGTGGCTGAATAAGGCGGTTATTGACAAGCCGAACTTTTTAGCCAGACGTGCGTCGGTGTTGGCGCATGGACTGATCTTCTCGATTCGGGCAAACCTTCTAGGTTTCCAAAACCTAGAAGGTCTCGCAAGATAAAGCACCAACCTCATCATCTGAGTAACCCAAATATTATTCCCCTTTGCTGCCACTGCCATTTTCCGCCGTGCCAAACACCTGCGCATCTAACGCCGCGACTGTGCTTAAATTAACCACGCCGCGAGTGGTGACAGTACGACTTAACACATGCACCGGTTTATCCATGCCCAGCAATAGGGGACCTACGGATACGCCATTGCCCAAAGCTTTCAAGGCGTTAAAGGTGATACTGGCAGCGTCCATGTTGGGCATCACCAGCAAGTTTGCCTCGCCGCGCAGACGCGATTGAGGGAACAAACGATAACGAATATCCTCCATAATCGCTGCGTCAGTCTGCATTTCGCCGTCAATTTCTAGCTCCGGCGCACGCTGCATGACGATTTCCACTGCCTCGCGCATTTTCCGTGATGATTGGGTGCTTTGGCTGCCAAAATTAGAATGCGACACCATAGCCACTTTGGGTTCTATGCCCAACACGCGCATTCCGGTCGCCGCCAGCAAGGTGATTTCTGCCAATTCTGCGGCAGTCGGATTATTGTGAACAGAGGGATCGGTGATGAAATAAGTGCCTTTATCCAAAATCAGCATTTGCATAGCGGCAGGAATTTTCACCCCGGCTCGCGTCCCTATGATGTCGCGCAAATGGTGCAGATGCTCTTGGAACGTCCCCACAGGACCCAGCAATAGCGCGTCTGCCACACCACGCCGCAGCAGCATCGCGCCTGCCACAGTCGAATTGGTGCGCACCACCACATTGGCTTCCGCAGGCCACACGCCTTTGCGCCCCATCAGATCATGGTATTCCTCCGCCAGCTCATTGCGAAACGCATATTTGCGTGGATCAATCAGCTCGAAATCCACGCCCGCTTTAATATGCAATCGCGCTTCTTTAAGGCGACGCTGCACGCCGTCTTCGCGCCCTAACACAATCGGAATGGCGCATTTTTCATCCACCAATACCTGAATGGCGCGCAATACGCGAATGTCCTCGCCTTCGGTAAACAGCAAACGCTGGGGCTTTTCTTTGGCTAAATTAAACACGCTGCGCATCACATTGCCAGAACGCGAGACATAACGCGCCAGTTCTGCGTGATAGGCATTAAAATCCTGAATCGGGCGGGTTGCCACGCCCGTTGCCATTGCCGCCTTTGCCACCGCAGGCGGAATCATGGTAATCAAACGCGGATCGAAAGGTTTGGGAATAATATAGTCAGGACCAAATTGTAAATCGTGCGAGCCATAAGCGGCGGCTAACATTTCGTTGACTTCCACCGAGGCGTAATGCGACACCTCGCTGTTGACTAAATCGGTGATAGCGTGAACGCAGGCTATTTCCATGTCGCGGTTAATTTGCGTCGCGCCGACATCTAAGCAACCGCGAAAGAGAAACGGAAAACACAGTACATTGTTGACTTGATTAGGATAATCAGAACGTCCGGTGGCAATAATCGCGTCCGGACGGATTTTTTTTACTGCTTCCGGCATGATTTCGGGGATTGGATTTGCTAATGCCAAAATTAACGGCTTTTCGACCATTTTTGCCAGCATCTCAGGCTTTAATACATGCGGTGCTGACAAGCCTAAAAAAATATCCGCGCCTTCGATCACATCGTCTAAAGTGCGCGCCTGTGTTGCTATGGCAAAACGCGCTTTGTACTCATCCATCTCTTCCACGCGCCCTTTATAGACCACGCCTTTGATGTCAGTGACCACCACATTGCTAGGCTCTAAGCCCATATCGATCAATAAATCCAAACACGCCAATGCCGCCGCACCCGCGCCAGAAACCACCAGCTTGACATGCGCAATATTTTTATCCAACAAGCGCAGACCATTGATCACCGCAGCCGCTACACAAATCGCCGTGCCATGCTGATCGTCGTGGAACACCGGAATATTGAGCCGCTCGCGCAAAGCTTTTTCCACCATAAAACACTCAGGGGCTTTGATGTCTTCAAGTTGAATAGCCCCAAAAGTGGGCTCTAGCCCAGCGACAATTTCAATCAGTTGCTTTGGATCGGGCGCGTCGATTTCAATATCGAACACATCCACGCCAGCAAATTTTTTAAACAACACCGCCTTGCCTTCCATCACTGGCTTCGCCGCCAGCGGACCTATGTTGCCTAAGCCCAGCACCGCCGAGCCGTTGGTAATCACGCCGACCAGATTGCTACGTGCCGTTAAGGTTGCCACCTCATTGGGATCGCGCATAATTTCTTCACAAGCCGCAGCCACGCCCGGCGAGTACGCCATCGCCAAATCGCGTTGGTTTGCCAGCGGTTTGGTGGGTTGTACGCTAAGTTTACCGGGGGTGGGGTGGCGGTGGTAGTAAAGTGCGCCTTCACGATCAATCATGAGCTTTGCTGTCCTGTTGTAAGTTTTGCTGAGAAACTTTTTATTATAGAAGCAAATGGCTATCTAAAAAGCGTTAATTTGTGGAGGCTGATTATTAAGATTTCTAATAAGCGATTGGGTCATTTTCACGCGGGCGCGTGAGAATGCGAGTGCTGGCACGCGGGCAAACATCGAGTGATGCGGTGCGTAGCTCAGCGCATCTTGCCCTTGTTTTCTAAACATGTTTTTGCATTTTTAGAAATAAAACAACTGCCATTCCCGCGCTTCCGAGTATCATAGCCATGACGACAATTTGGTAGCGAATGGCAAGCACCGGTTCTACGCCAGCGAGAATTTGTCCGGTCATCATGCCCGGTAGTGAAACTAAGCCTACCGCGAAAAATGCGTTGATTTGGGGAATCATTGACGCACGGAAAGCGTTGTTACGGGCTTCCAGGTGCGTTTTGCCATTCGCGCACTCGTTGTCATAGCGTTCACCCGCTAAACTGACGCTATTCATCGCGTTGACGAAAATCATACCCGCTAAAGGAATGAAGTATCGAGGTTGATAGAGCGGCTCCAAACCAATCACCCCGTAAAGAATGTAAAAAAGCATAAAACCGCAACTTAAACTCAAGGCAAGCACGATTACGCCATAGCGTCGTAGCGATTTGTTTTTAAGCGAACGGATGCCTATCCACGATGCGATGAGGGTGACAATAACGATAATGATGACTCCCACCCACACAGAATCGTTATTGAAAATGTAAATCAAGGCATAGCCCATCAAAAAAAGCTGAAACACCATGCGAAAAGTCGCCACCGCCACCTGCTTGGCATCCTTTAGCCAACTCAAGAAAAACCAGCCCACAGCCAATAATGGCAATAAGCTATAGACAATTCCTGTCCAGGTAATTTCAATAACGCTGTTATTCATAAGTTCAAAGTTCGCATGTTTTTCTCTATAATCAGCAGCCCACAATCACGCCTTTGAGACGCGAACGAGCTACCATGTATAGCAATAAACGCTTAATTATTCTGGATGCCGATGGCACCACCATAGATGCTTTCAGTGCCATGCAAAAAGCTTTTGCCGCACATGGCATGAGTATTGGCGATTTGGAACGCTTTCAAAAACGCCGCCACATGTTTAAGTATATTGGCGGTCTTAAAGAGTTCCCGAAAAACTTGAAAAATCAAATTGGCAAAACCAAGCGAGCGCGGCTGATTGACACACTGACAGAAATTTACCGCGAAGAAGCCCGTTTATATCCCGATATTCCGGCTTTAATGCAGACCTTATTAGCCGATCCATCGCTGTGTGTGGGGGTGGTGACACGCAACATCACCCGCGAAGCCGTGGAAACCTTGAAACTATTATTTGAACGCTATGAGGTGGATAGCGATGCCTTAGATTTTCTCGTGCATCTGCCTTTAAGTGAGCAAAAATTGTCGGCTTTTCGTCGTTTACGTGCTGATTTGCAGATTAATCCCGCCTGCGCTTATGCCTGCGGCGATGAGAAAACGGATTATATTGCCGCCATTCATTCGGGAATGCACCCGTTTATGGTGTCTTATGGTTTTGAGGATTTTGACCGCTTAACGCAAAAACTGGGCGTGCCTAGTGAGATTATTTCGCGCACCCCGCAAGATTTGTGTACACGCTTGCTACATGCCTTAAGTTTATGATTTTTCATATTTTAGCGGATACGCTGCGCTTAATCCGCCCTACGGCGGTGAACTGTGCCGATTTTAGCGTGCCAATCCGACACTCAAACCTGCTAATACTCAAACCTGCTAGGTTTTGAAAACCTAGCAGGTTTACGCGGGCGTGCTTTCGAGCATTATTTGGTCATTCCTAAACGCCCTGAAGCAAAAATCCGGAAACGTGACCGTGTAAAGTCTATCTACACAGCCTAAAATCTGTCAGGCTCGCGCCCCTGCCGCACATACTCATGCGAACGCATTTCTTGCAAACGGCTCACAGTCCGCTGAAAAGCGAAGGCTAACTGACTGCCCAGATACAAATGTTCGGGCGCGACCGCCGCGGAAACAATCAACTTCACCTGACGATCATAAAACTCATCAACCAATTCAATCAAACGCCGCGCAACATCATCATCCTCTTCAAGCATTTGCGGTACGTGACTGAGCAGCACGGTATTAAAACAGCGGGCTAATTCAATATAATCATGCACCGCACGCGGAATATTGCACAGCACCCGAAAATCCAACCAGACCACGCCATCGCCACAGCGCAGCGTGGGGATTTTTCGTCCATGAATATCGAGTAATTTGCCCACCTCGCCGACTTCAGGCGATAAACGCGCAAAATGCCGCGCCAGTGCTTGTTCCGCTTCAGCATTTAACGGATAGAAATAAACCGCTGCTGGCTGCAAAGCCCGTAACCGATAATCCACCCTAGCGTCCAAATGCAGCACTTCTAAGTGCTGATGTAACAACGCAATTGCCGGCAAAAACCGCTCACGCTGTAAGCCCCCCTTATACAGCTCATCGGGTGCGCTGTTAGAGGTAAGCAGCAACACCACGCCCGCCTCAAACAAAGCGTGCAGCAAACCACTTAAAATCATCGCATCGGTAATATCGCTGACATAAAACTCGTCCAAACACAAAACACGAGTATTGCGCGCCCATTTTCGCGCTATTTGCGGCAGGGGATCGCGTTGCAGACGTAACTTTTTTAAGTCATCATGGATGTTGCGCATGAAGTGGTGAAAATGCACGCGCTGCTTTTGTTCAAACGGCAAGCAGGCATAAAAATTATCAACGACATAGGTTTTGCCGCGCCCTACGCCACCCCAAAAATAAACACCGCGTATGCAGGTGACAGGTGGCGCACGCCGCAGCAAGCACTGCCACCAGCAGACGTTTTTGGGCGGTGGCGTACTGAGCAATTCGTCAAACAAACGCTGCGTATGCGCAACCGCCTGTGCCTGTAGCGGGTCGGCAAGAAAACCCCGCGTTAAATCGGCTTGGTAACGGGCTGTGGGTGTCAACATCAAAATAGATGAGCAACAAAAAACCAGCAGGTGCTTAAATTAATCCCGTTTTCTTCGTGATGAAGTGCGTTTTTTTGCTTTGCGCCCGTCGTCAGCGGTGGGGCTTGGCAGCGGTTTTCGAGTTGTCGATCTGCGCGGCGAGAAGGCGGGACGCTGTTCTTCTTGATGCTCGCTGCTGCCGGATTCTAGGTGCATATTAATTTTGCGATTGCAAACCCAAACATTTTGTAAATGTTTGCATATATCATCGGGCATTCCTTCTGGGAGTTCTACGGTGCTGTAGCTGTCATAAAGCTCAATACGCCCGATGTGGCGACTACTCAGACCGCCTTCATTGGCTATCGCCCCAACGATATTTTTCGGTTGTACGCCATGTTCGCGCCCTACTTCTAGGCGATAACGCAGCATTCCTGTTTCCGCTTCACCGCCGCGACGTTGGCGTGTATCGGCGCGGTCTCGCTCGCGTTGTCGGCGCGAAGGCTGTTCTGCCTCTTCGGTAAAAGAGGCCGTTTCAATGTCGTCATTGTCCCCAGGCAGTAAAGGGCGTTCGCGTTGTAACTGGTATGCCAGCGCGGCGGCGATTTCGTTCATGGCGATGTTGTGTTCAGATTGATATTGTTCGAGCATTTCTTCAAAAAAACCCAGCTCTTGACTTTCGATAGTGTCGCTGAGTTGTTGTTTGAAACGCGCTACGCGGCGATCCGCAATGTCTTCATGGGAGGGCAGGCGCATCAGGGCTATGGGCTGGCGCGTGGCTTGTTCGATGGCGCGTAAGAGGCGTTTTTCGCGGGGCGAAACGAACAAAATGGCAGTGCCTTTGCGTCCGGCGCGCCCAGTGCGTCCGATGCGATGCACGTAGGCTTCGGTGTCGTGCGGGATGTCGTAGTTGAGAACATGGCTGATGCGCTCGACATCAAGACCGCGCGCCACCACGTCAGTGGCGACGATGATGTCCAGGTCGCCGCTTTTTAGGCGTTCTATGGTTTTTTCGCGCTGTGCTTGTGGCATGTCACCGTTTAAGGCAGCGCAGGCATAGCCGCGTGCTTCGAGTTTTTCGGCGAGTTCGAGGGTAATGGTTTTGGTGCGCACAAACACCAGCATCGCTTCAAAATCTTCGGCTTCTAGGATGCGCGTTAATGCGTCGATTTTATGCGTATTAGTGACTTGCCAATAATATTGGCTAATGGTGCTGACAGTGGTGGTTTTGGTATGGATTTTTATTTCCACCGGCTGGCGTAAATGGCGTTGGGCAATTTTCCGAATGGGCGGCGGCATGGTTGCGGAAAACAGCGCGACCTGACGTTCTGGGGGCGTGTGTTCAAGTATCCATTCGACATCTTCAATAAATCCCATGCGCAGCATATCGTCTGCTTCGTCAAGTACCACTGCTTGCAGGCTGTCTAGCACCAAGCTTTTGCGCCGCAGGTGATCCATGATGCGTCCCGGGGTGCCGACAACCACATGTACGCCGCGCTTGAGTTGGCGCAGTTGCAGCGTCATTCCTTGTCCACCATAGACCGGCAGGACATGAAAACCGGGCAGGTAATGCGCGTATTTTTGGAAGGCTTCGGCAACCTGTAAGGCTAGTTCGCGGGTTGGGGTGAGTACCAGTAATTGCGGCTGGCGAATGTCTAAATTAAGGCGGCTGAGTAGCGGCAGGGCAAACGCAGCCGTCTTGCCTGTGCCTGTTTGGGCTTGTCCAACTAAGTCATGTCCCGCCAGCAGGGGCGGAATACTTTCGGCTTGAATCGGTGAAGGTGCTTCGTAGCCTACGCTTTGGATAGCTTGCAAGATGGGCGCGGCAAGACCTAATTGGGCAAAGCTGGGGGTAAAATCTGTGGAATCTGTGGACATCGAATTTCTCTGAAGTGGTACAACAAGCAAAGCATGACTTTTAATCACTGACGTTATGCAAAGGATTTTTTTCGTCTGTCAAAACAGATTGGCAAACGAAAAAACCGCTATTGCTCCACGCTGCATTGATACTCATATCCGCCAGAAACTGCACTTTTTGCTTATTCAAGTTTCAATGCTTGGATTTTAAGTGCTTAAAAATATCCCTGAGAGCAGTGTCGGGCAGGACACAGTATATTTTGATGCTTTTTGTGGTTTGTTGATGCTAATGGGAATTAGGGATGGGTATTCAATAATACCCAAAACTCAAACCCCCTAGGCTTTGAAAGCCTAGGGGATTTACGCCCGCGCATTTGCGGGCATTATTTTGCTGTTCATTCTCTTTAACGCGAGCCGATAATACTTAACCCTTTGAGTAAGTTTAGGGCTTCGTATAAAGCGTAATCTGATTGAGCCAATGGGACTTCTTTTTCTTTCTCGGCTTTTTTCAGTGTGTCATCCTCGCCGGCATCTGTGTCTTTATTTTTCTTACCATTGGACAAATGTCCGCGTAAGTTGGCTTCAGTCACTAACATACTGTCTTCGGGTATTTCTACTGAGGCGATTTCAACACGATTGAGAAGAATATCTGGCACTATGCCTTCCGCCTGAATGGAGCGTCCTTCGGGCGTGAAATAGCGGGCGGTGGTGATTTTTAAGGCGGATTGCTGGCTAATCGGCTGAATGGTTTGTACTGAACCCTTGCCAAAAGTTTTGCTGCCCATAATGACAGCGCGTCTGTGATCTTGTAAAGCACCTGCGACAATTTCGGAGGCAGAGGCAGAGCCGCCATTCACCAGCACAACGATGGGCGCGTTGTTAAGATAGTCTTTGGGTTTGGCTTTGAAACTCAGTTGCGAGTCTTTAATGCGTCCTTCGGTGTAAACAATCAGACCCCGACGCAAAAAGGTGTCTGCCACGCCCACGGCTGCGTTTAATACGCCACCGGGGTTGTTGCGTAAGTCTAACACCAAGCCTTTTAGGGCATTTTGGTTTTCTTTTTGTAGGTTGATTAGGGCTTGGCGTAAATCTTCGGTGGTGTGATTCTGGAATTGGCTAATGCGTACATAGCCATAGTCGGCTTCTAATAGGCGACTTTTGACGCTTTTAACTTGAATAATATCACGGGTGATGGTGATTTTTAATGGTTTGTCCGCCCCTTCTCGCATCACAGTCAAGACGATGTCAGTGCCGGGTTTGCCGCGCATGATTTTTACGGCTTCCATGAGAGTCATGCCTTTCACTGGTTCATCGTCTAAGCGCACAATTAAATCTCCCGCCTTAATACCCGCACGGTACGCAGGGGTGTCGTCAATCGGCGCGACCACTTTGACAAAGCCATCTTCCATGTTGACTTCAATGCCAAGCCCCCCAAATTCGCCGCTGGTGCCAACTTTAAGTTCCTTAAATTCTTCTTCATCGAGATAAGCAGAATGCGGATCGAGATTACTTAACATGCCTTTGATGGCGTATTTCAGCAGTTGCTCATCACTGACTTCTTCAACATAGTCTTCCTTGATACGGGTAAATATTTCCGTAAAGGTACGCAGTTCTTTGAGCGGTAATTCGGGTAGGTGCTGCTCACGTTCAGCAAAAACGCTGTGTCCTAGAGAAATCATAATTCCCAAAGACGCACCTAACAGTAGCGAGGGTAAATGACGTGACAGCATGAGTGTTCTCCACAAATAAAATACGGACAGCTATTTTGGTTAATAAAAATTCAATCTTATACAAAAACAAAACATCATACAGAAGTTTTTTTACAAAAAACTTGACTTCTTAAGGGCGGGCATTAAACCTGACAGGTCTTAAAGAACTGTCAGGTTTGCTCTCATCGGTTTCAGCCAGTTTCCTGTTTGGGTTCACGCGACAGCAAATTATGCACGGCTTGTTCGGGCGTGCATTGCCCTTGCACAACCAGCCTGACTTGTTCACTAATGGGCATTTCGATGTGCATTTTTTCTGCGATTCTAACAATTTGTTGCACGCTATGCAGTCCTTCAACCACCTGTCCGATAGAGCGTAAAGCTTGTTCGACATTTTGCCCTTGGGCGAGGGCGTAGCCAAAACGGCGATTGCGCGATTGATTGTCTGTGCAGGTTAAAACCAGATCGCCGAGACCCGTCAATCCCATAAAAGTTTCCTTTTGCCCACCTAAAGCCACACCTAATTTCATAATTTCATTCAAGCCGCGAGTAATCAAAGCAGCGCGAGTATTCGCACCAAAACCCAGACCATCGGCAATGCCAGCGGCGATAGCAATGACATTTTTTGCCGCTGCGCCGACCTGCACGCCCACCATATCGGTACAGGTATAAACCCGGCAATTATCATTGCGCAGTAATTCGGAGAGGCGATTGGCATAGGCTAAATCGGTTGCCGCGACAGTCATAGCCGTCGGCAATCCTTTAGCCACCTCGCTGGCGAAGGTGGGTCCAGAAATAACGGCTAACGGGCGTTGCTTGCCCAATACCTCTGCGGCAAGCTGATGTAATGGTTGGCAGCTATTGGGTTCTAGCCCTTTAGTTCCCCATGCGACCGGGGTGGTAGCGGGTAAATGGGGCATAATGTCTTGCAAAACAAGATGAAAAACCTCGCTCGGCACGACAATCAGCACATGCGCAGCTTGCTTGAGATGGGGCGAGAGTTCAGTGACCACTTGCAAACTGGCAGGAAAATGAAGACCGGGCAGAAATTGTCGATTTTCTCGCTCAGTTTGCAGCCGTACAAGATGCGCGGGTTGATGTCCCCATAACAAGGTCGGCTGCTGATTTTGGCTCAGTAAAATAGCTAATGCGGTTCCCCAAGAACCGGCACCAATGACCAATACCGTCTGTTTTTCAGTCATGTCACGCTAAATTTAAGCCGATGCCGCAGGTTCAGATTGCGCGGCTGCTTGTTGTGCGCGCTGCATTTGTTGAGCAAAAGCCGCATCAAAATTAATCGGCTCTAATAACAGTTGCGGGAAACCGCCGCGCACCACCAGGTCCGAAATCGCTTCGCGGGCAAAGGGAAATAAAATATTGGGGCAATAACTGCCGATCAGATAAGGCATTTGATCGTTTTGAAAACCCGTCATGGTAAATAGCCCAGCTTGCTGTACTTCAACCAAAAAGGCGGTTTTCTCGCCCATAGTGACAGTTACAGTAACCTTAATGACAATTTCATGCAGGTCATTCTGCACATGCGTATGCGAGCTTGCCATTTGAAAATTAACACTCGGTGCAATTTGCGGCGCATTAACAAACATATCAGGGACATTAGGGGCTTCAAAAGAAATATCTTTGGTATAGACTTTTTGAATAGCCACCTGTTGTTGGGGGGCATTATTATGCGCAGCAGCTTCTGGCTGCGTTTGGGTATCTGCATTATCAGTCACGAAATAACCTCAAAGATGTGTGAGTAAGGTGTGTGGATATTAGGGTAAAACGGGGTGGGGCTTAACGGCGTTATTTGCTCACCAATTCTTGGCTTTTAGGCTTGTTTTTAGTTCTTTTTTTCTCATTGCCACGAGTGAGCGGTAAATTAGCATTTTGCCAAGCATAGACTCCGCCGCGCAGATTATACACATGCTCAAAACCATTTTTTTTCAGCGTGTGACAGGCACTTGCCGAGCGATTACCAGAAGCACAACTGACAATGACTTTTTTGTCGCGGTATCTCTCTAGGCGTTTTAGGTTGTTAGCTAAACTCGCCAAAGGGATGTGCAGAGAATCAATAATGTGTCCGTTTTCAAATTCGCTGCTTTCGCGCACATCAACAACAATCGCGCCATCATGGTTAATACTCTGCACCGCCTCCAGCGGCGTTAAACGCTGAGTGCCTTGTATGCTCTCGCCAAACAAGCTCCACAGTAAAAAAGCTAAAGTGCCGACCCAAGCCAGCACCAGCAACGTATGATTAGCAATAAATTCCGGCAAATGTTCCATCAATATAACCTGTTAGCGGGCATTTGCATCACTGCAACAGCCACTTTTTTGCAAAATTAAAGCTAATGGACAGAATTTGGTAAAACCGCTTTGAAACAGATTAAAACCGACAAAAGCGGTAAAAAATAACCAATATTCGCTGTGATAAATAGGGCTGGAGGGCGCACCCAAAGCCAGACTTAACATAATAAAAAAGCCCGCCACAATATAAATAATGCGATCAATCGTCATAGGCTCACCTTAGCTGAAGAATAAGAAGAAACAAAAACAAGCAGCACAGTATAGTTTAATTGAGGCAATCTGACTACTCACTGTGTAAAAGTACTGTGGCGTTATGCGCAAAAAGAGCAGAAAACCTCACGCATCATACTGATTAAACGTAAAGTGCGTGCGTCGCTGACGCGATAATAGACACGGTTAGCGTCCTTGCGTGAAGCTAAAATACCCTTGTCACGTAAAATAGCTAAATGCTGAGAAATATTGCTTTGCGAAGTCCCTACATGCTCGACAATATCCTGTACGCTGAGTTCTTTTTCGCCCAAGGTACAAAGGATTTTTAAGCGTAAGGGATGCGACATCGCTTTCATAGAGCGGGATGCGCGCTCAATATCTTCATCCTGTGTCATCAGTGCAATCGAATTGCTGCTATCAGTCATGATATTTTGGTTTCCAAATACATATAAGTATCTTGTTATATTAGTACAAACACAAACTCCCGCGCATAATATATCAAGCAAACACTGGCTGACAATGAGAATATTCTCAAGTCAAGCTATTTTTGCCATTTCTAGGGGGTAGAAGGTAGGTAATAGTAGGTAGGTAATAGTGGATAGGGGATGCAGTATAAATCTGCACCCGCCCGGCATTGTTAGCTGAAAACGCCGAAAAACTTTTTTCTCGTAGAAAAACCAATGGTTTATGTGAATGCGTTTTAACTAAAATCAATGACTTACAGTCTTTTGCAGCGTTTTCAGATTTTATGCCAATGCCTGCTGCAAATCCGCGATTAAATCCGCCGCGTCTTCCAGCCCAATAGACAAACGCAACAAGCTGTCGCTGATGCCGCGCCGCGCCCGTTCTTCTGGGGGTAAGCCGTGATGTGTGGTGGTACAGGGTTGCGTCACCAGACTTTCCACCCCGCCCAAGCTGGGGGCGAGGGCGAACAACTTGAGCTTGTCCGCCACCGCCGTCGCCGCCGCGCCGTCGCCGGCGATTTCAAGGCTGACCATGCCGCCAGAGCCGGACATTTGTTTTTGTGCGAGTGCGGCGTGGGGAAAATCCGCCAAGCCCGGATACAGCACCCGCGCCACGCGGGGATGTTGCGCCATCGCCTCGGCCACCGCTTGGGCGTTGGCGTTTTGTTGGCGCACTCGTATCGGCAAGGTGCGCAAGCTACGCGCCAGCAGCGCGGCGGTTTCCGGTGCGGGCATCTGCCCCAGATTTTTGCGCCAGTTCCAAATCGGCGCGAGCAGGTCTTTGCTGCCCATGATTGCCCCAGCGGTTATATCCGAGTGTCCGCCTAGGTATTTGGTGCAGGAATGCACGGAAAAGTCCGCGCCCAACGCCAGCGGTTGTTGGTTGACTGGCGAGGCAAAGGTGTTATCCACCGCCACCAATGCGCCGTAACGGTGCGCCAAGGCACTGATGGCGGCGATGTCGAACAGTTCCAGTGCCGGATTGGTGGGCGTTTCAAAAAACACCAAGCCCAGACCTTGCTGCAACAGGGTTTCGAGTTTGTCCCATTCGCTGCCAAGCAACAAATGGGTAGGAATATTCAGTAGCGGCAACTGGTCTTTGAGCAACTCCAGCGTACCCCCATACGCATCGCCCAAACAAGCGATGCCGCGCCGCCCATGGGTGAAAAACAATGCCGCTTCCGCCGCCATGCCGGAGCAAAATGCCCAAGCGGCTTCGGCGTTTTCCAGCGTGGCGAGTTTTGCTTCTAACGCCATGATGGTCGGATTTAAACCATAGCGGGTGTACAGTGCCGCGCTGGTGCGACCTTCCACCACATCCAGCAGCGCTTGGGTGTGGGGAAATTTGAAGGTGGTCGAGGTGTAAACCGGCGTGTGTGGGGAGCCGTGCGGGTCGTCAAGTTCGCCCGCGTGGACGCAGCGGGTGGATAATTCGGACATCAATTTTCCTTATTGGTGAGCAAAGTGCCGCCTTTGTCAGTAAAAGACGGCATGTTTGAGGTTTTAGTTTATCGGTATAATCGCGTACCCTTTGGCTTGATAAGCGATTTGCGAGACAAAGGTATTGCCTACTGCCACGACGCTTGGCAACAAATCCGCATTATCTACCTTGAATAACTCGGTCGCAATTGAGCAGGCTTCAATGCGCACGCCTTTTTGCTGTAAATTGGCAAGAATCTCAGCAATGGCTTGACGCGCATCCTCCTCATCTAATGCCAAGCTATCGGGATAGCTGCGGGTAATCAACTGTACCGCCGCACCGTGAAAAACCAAAATAATATCGGGTTTGACGTTTTGTCGGACTAAATCCGCATGAGTTTGGGCGATAACCTTCAAGAACAGATGCAATGTCTTGGGATTACCGACACTGATGTCAAACACGCCCTTGCCCTCTTTTACATTTTGCAAGGCAAAACTATCATCTGGACGCTGAGTCTGCTCGGCATATAGGGGTGGGGCAGTACACAGGGCAAGACCTAATAGACCCGCTTGGAAGAAACGAACTGATGTTTTCATAAGATAAAGCTCCTTTGGTTGTGACAAAAAATCTAATAAACAGCGGCGCATCGTTACATCATTTTTTAATATTTTCAACCACCAACAATACCTTCGCCATCCAGCAAAGAGCCGGGACACGAATAATCGCCATTTTGTAAGTACTTGATTGGTCAATTTATTAATTAAAATTCGTTCAGCAAAATGCTGAAGTGGTTTTTAATTATGGCAGCAAACCACTGACCTTGAGCGCACTTAGAGCGCACTTATCAGTTGCCGCAATGCGCCTAGTAAAAACTGGCGAAGGTATTGACCAATAAACACTGGCTAAATCCGCATGTATCCACGGTTTTACTCAGTGGCTTTGCGTTCTAATACCACCGCCAAAAACCCACCTAACGGTAGGCGTGGCGACAGTCTGGTTTCCAATGGTTGCGCGAAATTCACGCTTGACGGGAAAAATATCGCGTAACGCCAGTCCAGTCGAGGCACAGGTTGCAGGAATTTCGCCCAGTCCCGCACCTCGCTCAGCGTATCCCAGCGCACGCCCTGATAGCTCGGTGCCTGGTGTTTTTGCCAGTGTAACAGACTACGGTGGTGCAGCAAGCCCAAAATCACCGCCCGACGGCTGACGCGCCACAGTTCTTGCAGAACTTGCGCGGGTTGCGTGACAAAACACAGACTGGTGATCGCCGCTACATAGTCAAATTGCCGATCAGCAAAAGGTAGCTTTTCTGCTTGCCCCAGTCGCCACTCAATCCGCCCGTCACGCTGGCGGGCGAAATCCAACATGGCGCGATTCGCATCCAACCCCGTCACTTGTAAACCCGCGTCGGCAAAACGACTGCTGAAAAAACCCGTGCCGCAGCCCACATCCAACAGACTTTCACCTGCGTCAGGATGCAACAATTCCTGTAACACCGCCATTTCCCGCGCCCCCATCCACGCCCCGCGTGGACTGGCGTACCAGGCGTGATAGGCAGCGGGATCAGTCTTCATGCGGAGACTCCAAGAGCGGCGGCATGGGTTTGCTCAACAATTGCGCCAGCACTTGGCGCGAGCGTTCGGCAATCAGCGCTCTCGACAAACGTCGCGGCCCGAACAGCAACGTGTCCGCGAGAACGGTGTCTTGATACAAAATATCCGCCGCTACGGGTGCGAACGGCGTGTAACTGACCCGTGCTATGCGTCCCAAATTCACCCCGCGCCCGTCGTCCAGCAGCAAAAAGTGCGGCGCAAGTCCGCATGACGGGTCAGGGCGTGGAAAAGGTAGTATATCCAATAAAACATACGCCGTACCGTTGATTGAAACACCAAGTTGCACTGGGGTAAACGACACTTCTACCAAATACACCGTGCGCCCAATCGCGCCGTGCAGGCGTTCTAGTTGCGCGATATAATTTGCGTCGGGCCACAGGCTGGTCATGCGTCACCCCGCCGAGACCAATTCGTGCCAAGCAGAGATCAAGGCTTGTCCGGCGGCGGCGATGTCTTCTTCGCTGCTAAAACGCCCGATCGACAGCCGCACCGCGCCCCGCGCCCGCGCCGGGTCGCAGCCGATGGCCGCCAACACGCCGCTGACCGCGTGTTCTGCGGCGTGACAGGCCGAGCCGGTGGACGCGGCAACTTCCGGCGCGGCGGTGAGCAAGTCCGCACCGCTGACGCCGGGAAACGAAAGATGTAGGGTGTTGGGCAAGCGCAAGCGCACATGACCGTTAAGGCGCAGGCCGGGAATCCGCGCCCGCAAAGTCTCGTGCAAACGGTCGCGTAATTGACTCAAGCGCACTTGTTCCGCCGCCAAACCCTCCCGCGCCAGCACCGCCGCCGCGCCCAAAGCGACCAAATGCGGCACGTTTTCGGTGCCGGGGCGCAGACCGCGCTCGTGGCTTGCGCCGAACTGAATCGGCGCAAGCGGTGTGCCGGAGCGCACATACAGCGCGCCAATGCCTTTGGGCGCGTAAAACTTATGCCCGGCCAGGGTCAGCAAATCCGCGCCCAATTCGTCCACGTCAATAGCGATTTTACCCGCCGCCTGGGCCGCGTCCACATGCAGCAAGGCCCCCGCCGCGTGAACCCTCTCCGCCAGTTCCGCGATGGGCTGAATCGTGCCGATTTCATTGTTTGCCAGCATCACAGATACCAGTGCTGGCGGTTTTGCCAGCGCGGCGCGGGCCGCGTCGAGATCGAGAATGCCATCGCTGTCCACCGCCAGTTCGCTGACTGCCAGCCCTTCGCCGGACAGGTAGCGTGCGGGTTGCGCCACGGAAGGATGCTCGATGGCGCTGATCAGCAGGCGGGAAAAGCTGGGGCAGGCGCGCGCCACGCCCAGCAAGGCCAGGTTATTGGACTCGGTGGCGCTGCCAGTGAAAATAATCTCTTCCGCGCTCGCGCCGATCAATTCCGCCACCTGCGCCCGCGCTGTGACGATAGCGTGTTTGGCGTTGTTCCCGTAGGCGTGATCCGAGGATGGATTACCGAACGCCTCGCCCAGCCACGGCAACATGGCCGCCACCACGCGCGGGTCTACCGGCGTGGTGGCGTTGTAATCGAGATAAATCGGCTTCATCCTGCCGCCTCCATCATCCGCTCCAGCGGAACTTCCAGGCTTTCCGCCAGCCCCGCCAGGTCGGTTTCGGCCAGACCCGACTCGGTCAGCGCGGCGAGAATATCGGCGGGCATGATAATCACGCCGTCGGCGGGTAATAGGCTTTGTCCGTTCAGCCACAAGGCCGGAAAGCCGTTGCCGTGGGCGTCGCGAGAATCGGTGAATAGCGTTTCATACGCCGCGCCTAAATACCGTACCAGCACTTCGGCATAACCGGCGTATAACGTGCAACGTCCGCCCGGCGGTTGTTGGGAAATCACTTGGATGAAAATTGCCATAGTCAAAAACTCAGCACTTTGTCGCAATCCTTCACCAATTCATACAAATCCTTCATGGTCGAAAGCGGGCACAACTCACTGCTGCCCTGCTGGCGAATTTTTAAACAGGTGCCGCAGGCGAGAATTTCGCCGCCTTGGTCCGCGAAATCCTGCATTTGCACCGTGACTTTGAATTTATCGCTGTCCAGGCTTTCTGCTTCCACCCCTTTGGCGAGCAGAAAGACTTGCACCGTATCACCCTGTTGCAGCGCGAACAGACCCAGACGGAAAGCGTTCCACACGGTTTCCGTGTCGTTGCTGTAAATCACTAAGCCAAGTTTCATCGTCAGACGCCTCCAAGACCTGACAGGTTTTCAAAACCTGTCAGGTCTCGCTGTTAGGATTCAAGCGCGGATGGGTTTCCGCACACGCTAAAAGCACAATCAAGCCGGACAAAAACATCGCCAGCGCGGTGAAAATAAACCCGGCTTCAATCTGTCCAAAAAGAACCGCTACGCCACCCAGCGCCAGCGCGCCGATGCCGTAGCCCAAATCGCGCCAGAAGCGGTAGATGCCGATAGCCGAGCCGCGCCAGTTGGGGTGGGCGATGTCGGATACGGCGGCGGACAGGGTGGGGTAGAGCAAGGCCATGCCGAAACCGGTCACGGCGGCACTGAATGACCACCATAATTCCCCCTCGCCCAGCACGGTCAAGCCCACGCCCGCGCCGCACAGCCACATGCCGGCGACGATGGGCTTTTTGCGCCCGATGTGATCCGACCAATGGCCGGTAAGAAATTGCGAGATGCCCCAGACAAAGCCGTACACGCCGATTACCCAGCCAATTCCTGCCAGACTCAGTCCGCGCTGATAGAGATAGAGCGGGAAAAATACCCACACCAAGGCATCAACGAATTTTTCTACCAGTCCAGCTTGGCTGATGGCAGCCATGCGTGCATCGCGCCAGGACATCAGGGTGAACACTTCCCACGTCGTTGGTTTATCTGAAATATTGCGTGGATAGCGCGGACGCAGACCGCTGCTCTGTCCCGCTGTGTGTTTTTTGCCTTCGGCTTGCGCCCAGGGTAAGGTATCTTTGACCCACAACAGGGTCAGCACCCCGGCTAGCAACACCGCGCTCAGACCAAAAATCAACAGCCCCAGGCGCGGACCATAGGTGCTTGCCAGGTAGCCGGTGACGATGCCCGCCACCGCCACGCCGAAATAGCCGGAAAACTCGTTTAAGCCAATGGTCAAACCGCGCTGATCCGGGCGGGTGAGATCGAGCTTGGCGGTTTGAGTCATTGACCAGGTAAGCCCTTGGTTCACCCCCAGCAACACCGTGGCGGCGACAATCCAATTCCACGACGGCGCGTAATAAATCATCAGCGGAATCGGCACCGCCGCCAGCCAGCCCAACAGCAGCACGTTTTTCCGCCCCCACTGTTCGGACAAACGCCCGGCGACGAAATTCAGTGTGCCTTTGACAAAACCGAAGGCCACCACGAAGGCGGTAAGCATCATAAACGAGCCTTGTGCCACGCCAAATTCGCTTTCCGCCAGGGCGGGCACCACGGTACGGGTCATGCCGAGAGTCAGCCCAACCAAAAAGACCTGCGCCAGTTGATGCGCGAACTGGCTGAAATTATGGCGGATGCCGTAGTGGTAATCCGCCAGTTCCCGCGTCAGATTCATGCCGTTTGTCCCAGATTAACCGTGACGATGCGTGCCATTTCCGCTGGGCGCGGTGGGATTTCCTTGACCAGTGCTTCAATAAAATTGGCTTTGTCCAGCATGAGGTCGGGATTCCAGCGTTTTTCAAACCCTAGCGTGGAACTGGGTTTGCCGGAAATCCCTGCGCCGCACACGCTGCCGGAGCGATGACCGGGATAAAGCTCGACCAAATCCGGCAAGCCCAAAATTTGGTTATGTATCGAATCGTACAGCAACGCCGCCATTTCCCGTTCCGCGCCCGCCAAATCAGGGCGGCCAATCGAACCGACAAACAAGGTATCGCCAGTCAGCACAAACCACGGATCGCTGGTGCGCCGCTTGTCTGTGACCAGCAGTGAAATACTGTCTTGGGTATGACCGGGCGTGTGCAGCACCTTGATTTCGACATTGCCGCAGTCGATGATTTCCTGGTCGCGCAAGGCTTGGAACTCGAACTTGACTCGCCCGGCATTGCTTTCGTGCAGACAATACGGCGCACCGATCCGGGCAGCTAATTCACCTCCGCCAGAGTAATGATCAGCATGGACATGGGTGTCGATGACATGGGTGATGGTCACGGCTTCTTTTGTCGCTTCTTCAATAAACCACGCCTCGTCGCCCGCGACGACATCCACTGCCACAGCTTTACCTTTGCCACCGCAACCGAACAGATAGGACAGAGTGGCTTCTTTGCTTGCCAGTTGTTTGAAAAACATGGGTATTCTCCTTTAGTGATAGCGAGTTAGTTTGTGTTAGACTGTTCGACTTTATCAAAATCAACAATTCAATATAATCATTGAATACTAGAATATAGAGCTTTTACATGTCAAGCGATAATTTCAAACATACCCTGTTTGCCCAATTTGCCCGCCTTGGCAAGGCATTGGGCAATGGCTACCGCCTAGAAATCTTGGAATTTTTGGCACAGTGTGAATATAACGTGGAAACCCTCGCTAGGCTGACAGGCTTAACGGTTGCCAATACCTCACAACATCTTCAGCAGCTTCGCCAAGCCGGGTTGGTGGCGGCACGTAAAGAAGGTCTGCATGTTTACTATCGGCTGGCGGACAACAGCATTATTGAACTGATGACGGCGTTACGTCGGACAGCGGAAAACAATCTGGCAGAAGTAGATAAGTTGATTAACACTTATCTCAAAATCAAAGACGAGTTAGAGCCAGTTCCCGCGCAAGCCTTGTTGCAACGCGCTAGAGAGGGGCTGGTGACGGTTTTGGACGTGCGTCCAGCAGAAGAATACGCCGCTGGGCATGTATCGGGGGCGATTAATATCCCGTTGGCAGATTTAGAACGCTTGTGGTCTGAACTGTCGCCCGATAAAGAAATCATTGCCTATTGTCGCGGTCCTTATTGTGTGTTGGCTTATGATGCGGTGGCGAAATTGCGGGCGCGGGGCTTGCAGGCGCGGCGACTGGAAGAAGGCTATCCCGAATGGAAGGAAGCGGGCTTGCCGTTGAGTGAATAACCCACATTGCACGCTTGGTGCTGTACGCATTCACGCGAGAGGGCTGCAAAAGGACCTTGTTGAGAATGCTCATCATAAAACTTAGCAGTGCTGGCGCAGGCGGCATGAAACAACAGCATCTGGGGGTATCGATGTCTGAAAAAGCGATTTCGCGGCAAAACGGCTGATACAGTCAGCCATTTCGTGTTTTTCGTGGTTCATTTTTTTACCACGAAAAGCACGAAAGGATGCCATGCCACCCGTTCAGGGCTTAAGCTGTGATGCGTGGTGGTGCAAGGTTGCGCGAAATTCGCACCCGCAAGCAGCGCACCTGCCCCGCATTGTTAGCCAACACATGGTTTGATTCGTGCATCAAAGCCTACCAAACCGAGCAACCTTCCTATTGCTAACAACATCAAAAGCCTCCTCTATTGCTCGTTCCCGCGCTCGGCGTGGGAATAACTTCCCGCACACACATTCGGAGTCCCGTATGAAAAGCTTAATTTCTCTATTAATGATATGCCTCAGTTTGCCAGTTTGTGCGGCTAACATCTCGGTGACACCGACACGCATCATACTCCATCCCACACAAAACACCGCCTTCCTCACTTTCACTAATCGCAGCGCAAAGCCTTTGAGTTTACAAATTTTTGTCAAATCTTGGGCGCAAACGGCGGACGGCGAGTCGGTCATTGAAGACAGCCGCGAGCTGGTGGTATTTCCCAAAATGCTGCATTTAGACAGCGGACAAGCGCGTCCGATTCGCTTAGGTTTTCAAGGCAATTTTTCTGAGGTTGAGCGTGCTTTTCGGATTTTTGCCGATGAATTGCCCAGCGTGGATATAGAAACCGGCGCGGTGGGGGTGATTTTCCCGGTGCGTTTCAGCATCCCCGTGTTTGTACGCGCACAAGACGATGAATTAGAAGCAGAAATGGATTTAACGGCTGCGCATATTAAAGATGGCGCGTTACACGTTGAAGTACAAAATCAAGGCGTACAGCATATTGCCCTGAACAGCTTGGAAGCGCGTTTATTGGATAAAAATGGACAGCTTCTTGCCGTGTTGCAGTCGCAAGGTGGGCGCGTTTTGGCGCGATATTCGGTGTTTTTTAAGCTGCCTATTGAGGCGCAACTGTGCGCTCAAGTGAATGTCGCTGAGATTCAAGCCATCAGCAAAAAGGTATCGAAAAATCGACGTTTCGCGCTATCTGCTGCGAATCAATGTGCAGATCAACACGATCAATAATGCGGTTTTTTCTCCGCACGCCCATTTCTCGCTGCTCGCGGCACTGGTCGCCCGAGCCACATTCAAAGACGTTTGCCGCTTCAGTGCCGCTTTTTTACTGTCATGTTGCTGCGCGGCACAAACACCCGCCACGCCCGCTTCGGAACTCGAAGCGGTCATTTTAGACACGCAGATTAATCATCAAACTTACGGGCAGCATTTCTTTTTTTTAGACGCGGATTATCGCGTTTATGTGCGTCCCGAAACCCTCAGCGCATTGGGCATTAAGTCGGCAATTTGGCAAGCTTGGGCAAATCAGGAGTGGTTCGCGCTGGCGGTACTTGAACCGGCGATTAAATACCAATTTGATGAAATTAATATTCGCCTGCTGCTACAAGCCGATCCCTCGGTGTTTGAGCCGCAAGTGATTCGCGTACAGCCCGCGCCGATTATTGCTGAACGCCATCTGATCACCGCCGAACCTTTAAGTGCTTTTGTCAATTATGCCATCAACGCAAGCGAGACAAAGCCGGGTTGGGACTTGGAAATGTCTTACGAAATCGGCTTGAAATACAATAATCTGTTTTTTGATAACCATTTCATCTGCGAAAATAAAAATCCCACTTGTCGGCGTTTGTTAAGCAATCTGACTTGGGATCGCCCCGATAAGCTGCAACGCTGGGTGTTTGGCGATTTTTCGCCGTTGCTGCAAGCACTGGACGAAACCGCGCTCGTAACGGGCATTTCGCTGCGGCGTTTTTTTGCCCAGCAGCCCGATTTTTCTAGCCTGCCGACTTTGCAACTGCATCAATGGCTGACACATCCGACGACGCTTGAAATGTATCTGAATGAAGAATTGTTGGATACTTGGTCAGTCAAACCCGGCGAGGTGGTGTTGACCGATTTTATGCAGGGCGCGGGACATGGGCGGGTGCAACTGAAAATGAAAGATATTTTTGGGCAGGCGCGTTTTTACCAGCAAGCCTTTTTACTCGATCACAGTCTGCTCAAACCCGGTTTACAGGATTACAGCTATCAATTCGGCTGGCAACGCGGCGATTTTGCCAAACGCAATCTGGCTTTTGGCGACTGGTGGTTGAGCGGACAGCATCGCTACGGCATTGCCAATCATCTTACTGCGGGGCTGGCGTTTGCCGCCAAACCGCAGGCGGGTTATGTGTCGCCAAGCCTCACTTGGGTATGGAAAGGGCGCGTACAAAGCCAGTGGGCAGCCCATTATAAGCAGCACAACGGGCATAGCGACTGGGGCGCGAGCGCGTTTGCGCAATATCAGGCGCGGCATTTTAATCTGAGTGTTGGCGCGGATGCCTATAGCGCGTTATACGCTGCTGATAGCCCCAACGCACCCTTGCAACAGCGCGTATTTGGCGGCGTATCGTTGCCTAATCGCGGCAACTGGGGCAGCGTTTCGCTGTTTTTAGAACACAGTCAATATTGGCAAGCCGCAACGCAACAAAGCTACAGTCTCAATTATCAAAACAAGTTGCTAGATAACTGGCATCTACTGCTCAATGTGCGTTATCAAACGGGCGAAGAATCTGACTTGGCACTGTTTGGCGGCTTGCATTATCGATTTGGTAAAGATTGGCGTGTTAATCTGCGCCAATCGCACAGCGGCGGGTTACAACGGCGCAATATCAGCATGAGCAAATCTGCCTCACGCGGTTTAGGGCATGGCTATCGTATGGACTTACAACAAGCCGGCAAGTCTGACTGGCAGGCAAATGCGCGTTGGCTTTCGCGCTGGCACTATGGCGTGTTGGACAGCCACTATTTGCAGCGTGGTGACCGCTCGCAAGCCCGCGTGAGTTGGGCGGGGAGTCTCGCTTGGTTGCCGGACGCGGGAGTCTATTTTAGCCGCCCCATCAGCGACAGCTTCGCTGTCGTTTCGACCCATCAAGCCAACGTACCGATTCAAATTAGCGAACAATTAATGGGATACAGCAATGCAGACGGCGAGCTTTTGCTGCCCGAACTCGGTGCGTTTTACGAAAATCGGGTGAAAATTGACCTAAATAGCCTGCCGATGAATTATTCTTTGGAACAGGCTGAACAATTCGTTAAGCCCAGCTACCGCAGCGGCGCACGACTGCATTTTGTGATTGAAAAATTTTCCGCCGTAGAAGGTAAGCTGCTGCATCAACAACAACCGCTCGAACAAATGCCGCTACAATTACAGCTAAAAGATAAAATCTTGCGTGCAGTGATCGGCAAGGACGGTTATTTTTATATAGAAAATCTGCCAACCGGCAAATATTCAGGGCGCGTCAGCGACAAAAAAATTCACTGCCGCTTCAGCTTAGACGTGCCTGAGAGTGATGCAGTTGTGCAGTATTTGGGAGAAATTGCCTGTGAATAACCGTATGCTAGTCGCGGTCTTTTGTGCGGCGTCCTTATCAACGGACCTAACACCAGCCTGTCAAATCAGTTTATATCCGATACAGTTTGGCATTTATAGTGGTTTAGCCGTACAGGCTCGCGGCACGGTCATCTTAGAAAACTGCCCATCAACCGCCAACATTCGCTTAAATGCAGGCTTATACAGCAACGGGCAATTTGCCGCTCGCGCAATGGCAAACGGCACCGGGCATCGTGTCGCCTACAATCTTTATGCAGATGCCGGTTTTACTCATTTATGGGGTGACGGTACGCAGGGAACGCAAACTGTGCAAGCGGGTTTGTCAGAAGTGCCTATCTACGCCTACGTGCCGCCGCAGCGAATGCCGCCGGAAGGCATATATAGCGACAGCGTGATGGTCGTGGTGGAATGGTGAGAAAACCGCTGTGTCGCGGTTTTCTTACCCTCTAGGTTTTGCAGACCTATACTGCACACCCGTCTGAAACCTGAAGCTTGGGATTTTGATTAAGTACTTAAAACCCAAGCTCATGCAGCAAACTTGATAAAGCAAAAAATGCAGTTGTCTTTCGGGTGTGAGTATAGGAGGTTGTTATATTTAGAACTCCAACACAACTAACACTTGATCGGTGTAAGTGCCAGCCGCTTCTGTCCCCGCTAAGGCATATTGAACTTGGTAACCCCAAGTTTGTTGCGAACCGCTACCCGTGCCATTTTCGTCGGCAGCAGTATTCATTGAGTTTTCAGCACTCGTACCGCCTGATCCCCAAGTAGCACTATTGGAGGTTTTGATCAGATCATAATCAATATGATGTGAGCCATCATGTACGCGGCGTTGCGCTCCTGAAGCATTTGTGCCAGCACCCATGGCGATAGTGTAAGTGTGACCGGTATTGCAAGTTACGCGCACTGATCCTGATTGTGCTTGCGCACCTGATACGCCAACGGCATGGGAAGCAGTAACATCATCAACGCTATCCAAAGTACAGGCTGGCGCGATGGTAATGCTAATGTCGAGGTCGTCAGATGCGGTATCAGCCCAAGCAATTGAGCTAGACACCAAAAGCGCGGCAGAAACGGCAGTTGCTAAAGTGGTATGTAAAGTTTTCATGATTAATCTCCAAGTTAAAAAAGGCTGGGCGTTTTTTAACGTGAACCTTTGGGCGGCTAGGAGACACGTTACGTCTTTATTTAGTGCAAGTAACGTACCCATAGTTTGCAGCTCCGTAAATGATTAGATTATTATTTCATAAACTACTGATTATTAATGTCTAATAAAGGTTTTTTCCAGATACCTATAGTAATGAGTTGTTGCAAACTGTTGCAGGCTATTAGTAAAAATGTTGCATTTTTTTTGCGTTTTGCGTGTGATTTTGCGTGTGACTTTAAGACGTTTTGCTTGTGCTTATCTCGCGGATTGCCAAAGGAAAGCCCAGCCCTGTCATAGGACGAGCGGTAACGGGATAACCTTTCGGCTCTTCAGGAATTTGTGTTGGAGTGAATATAATTTAATCAATGAGTGACAGCGCACTTCCGTCCGGCGTGCTGCCAAAAATTCATCCGCTGTGGTGGTGGCTGCTTTACAGCCAAGCACGAAGAATCCATGAGGTACAGTGATAAACGGTGTCGTTTTTCGGCTCCGGTGCTGGGTGTCATTATGCTGTAATAGATTGTTTCCAAATATAATTTATTGCAACACAAATTCCTAGAGAGCCTCTAATGTTTCGTTTTTCACACGGGAAATTTACTACAATTTACTTTGCTGTGCCTAAGGTGAGTTAAAAACATACCGAGCTTCAGGTTTCAGGCAAGGCGCAGATAACCTTTTTACACTTTTTAGGATGAACAGACATGGGTTACACAATAGAAAAATCTGAACAGGAATGGCGCGAGCAATTAAGCCCTGAAGAATATCGCATCTGTCGCGAAAAAGGCACAGAAGCGGCTTTTAGCGGTGCTTATCATGCCCGCAAAGAAGCGGGCATATATCGCTGTACATGCTGCGGCGCGGATTTATTTAGTGCGGCGGATAAATTTAATTCCGGCAGCGGTTGGCCTAGTTTTACGCGCCCTCTTGCGGCGGAAAACACGCCCGCTGTGGATGAACATCCTGACAATAGTCATGGCATGGTGCGTACAGAGGTTGTCTGTCACCGTTGCGGTGCGCATTTAGGACATGTCTTTGCTGATGGACCTACGCCCACTGGCGGACTACGTTACTGCATCAATTCAGTTTCGCTCAAGCGGGTGAAAGCATGAAAAATCATTATCATCAGGCAAGCTTTCTGTGCGCTGCTCACACACTCAAGCAAACGCCGGAAGACAGCGGCTTAGAGGTCGCTTTTGCGGGACGCTCTAATGCTGGAAAATCGAGTGCTATCAATGTGATTAGCGAGCAAAATAACTTAGCGCGCACGAGTAAAACGCCGGGGCGCACCCAGCAAATTGTGTTTTTTACGCTTGACGAAACGCGCCGTCTAGTCGATTTGCCCGGTTATGGTTATGCCAAAGTGCCGCTGTCGGTCAAACAGCACTGGCAAAAAACCTTAGAGCGATATTTGCAAGAACGCCACAGTTTGCGTGGTTTGATCATGCTCATGGACATCCGCCATCCTTTCACGGACTATGATACGCACATGACGCAGTGGTGTTTGGCGGGACATTTACCGCTGCATATTTTGCTCACCAAAGCCGATAAACTCAGTCGTGGCAAAGCGACTAGCACCTTGCAGCAGGTGCGCAATCAATGCGAAAAATTCGCCGCCCACTACGACAATCCTTCACCGGTGACGGCACAATTATTTTCCGCGTTAAAAAAAGACGGCATTGAGGAAGCGCGGCGCTGCCTTGATAACTGGCTACAGCTAACGGATCAGTAATGGGCGACAACGGATGCCATGCATCTTTAGTTATTGATGGGCGGGCAACCAAGTGTTGACGGTTTCGGCGTTTTCCGCTACCCAACGCTGGGCGTTGACATAGGGATCAGCCCCTTTGGCTTGATTCCATGCCATTAGCTCCGCCATTTGCGCCGCTGTCCAGTTGAATTTATCAAGTATTTCATAGGCTTCGGGTTTGTCGGCTTGCAAGCCTTTGCGCACAATGGTGTTAATGGTTTCTGCGCCGCCGTAGATGTTTTTGGGGTCTTGCAAATATTTCAGTGACCAACGGGCAAATTTCCAATGCGGTGTCCAGCCCGTCACAACAATCCACTGCTGATTTTTCACCGCGTCATTTAACGCCGCAGTCATGGTCGCGCCGCTGCCTTCCAACAGTTTGATGCGCCCTAATTCGTAAGCTTTGATGGCGGTTTCGGTTTTGCTCATAATCCCCGCGCCGGGGTCTATGCCAATAATTTTTTTGTTGAATTTATCCGCGTGTTGTTTGATCTCGGCAATCGAGTCAATGCTGACGTAGTGCGGCACAACTAAACCGATGCGTGTGCCTGTTAGGTTCGCGCCTAAGTTTTCAATCTTGTCTTGTACCTTTTGCAGATAGTGTCCATGCGTGGTGGGTAGCCAAGCGGCGACCATCGCATCGGCATCTCCCGAACCCACCGCTTGCCACATGGCTGCGCCGCTGACTGAGGTCATTTTGACTGTGTAGCCGATGTTTTCCAACACGACGCGCAGCAGATGGGTGCTGGCGACTTCGCTAGACCATTCGACATAAACGAGTTCGATGTCACCTTTGTCGGCGGCGGTAACAGCAGCACTCAAGCTAAAGCTCAGGGCTGCGAATAAGGACAGTAAAGCATGTTTCATGATTTCTCCTTTACAGATAGAGGATGAGCAGGATTGCTCAAGGGATGTGGTTCTCTTCTTTAAGCCAGTCGAGTAGCCCCAAGGAGTTTCCCCTTGAGGCTCTCACAGAACCGAACGTGAAACTCTCGTTTTATTGGGCGCTTATCACTCAACCTGTTCAATATATTACCAATGCGCGATGGTAACTGTTCAGACTCCCACTCCCGAAATAGGAGATGAGGGCAGCGGCGGTGCATTTCTACCCGCACGTCTTTCTCGAATCACCTGTTCCAAATAGCACCAAGGAGATACACCACGTTGGCGGCAGGTGTCAATCACCGATACCAATAGCGCAAACACCCGTGTGCCTTCCTCCGAGCGGGTGCCGTAGCTCTGATTTTGCGCATGATCACCCAAAGCCCCAATGCACCCTCAACCCCGTTATTAGTCAACAGCAAATGCGGATAGCGCAAAACCATAAAAATCGCATCCCAGTCATTCAAAAACTCAACCGTCCGCGCATGCGCCCTCTTGTGCTTGGAATTGAGCATCCGAATGCGCCCAGCAGCGCAGGCGATTGACGATTTCGCGGTAAACCACGTAACCATCGCTCATCAGCCGGTCCCTCGTATTCCCCAAGGAGATGACGCACCCGTTCTTTGCTGCGGAGGGCGATGGAGTTGGGTTGATGGTGCCGGTGCCCAGTTCGATACCGAGCCACAGCAGCAGGAATTCTCGAATGCGCGGGCGCGACATGCGCATCCGCATGTTTAGGAAAACGATGAGGCTCATCAAAGCCGACCCGGTCAAGCACCGGTATCGTTTTTCGGAGTTTTCAGTATTTTAGAGGCTTCTCTAGGAAGCAAGAGCCGTTTTTTTGTGCGTAAGAAAATATACCCGATAAAAAATATGTGAATGGGTTGTTGAGTGAAATAATCGGGGGGTGGCGGGAATTGCTGGCTGTTCCTCCCGACCCAAAGCACTGTCTGTTCAGCGCTAACGTTATGTTCTTTTGTC
>CAZOSP010000043.1:0-27766 GCA_964582525.1 uncultured Thiomargarita sp.
GCTTTTGTTCGCCGAAGCTGTTGATAGTATTGGCGATAAAGATAGCCAGTGCGAGTAATAGCCACTCGGTCACGGACGGCATGTAGTGCAGTAGCGCAGGTGCGCTTGCGCCTTTGAATAAAGGCACTAATTGCCCACCGATGATGTATTCATAGCGTGAAATGAATAGGGCAACCATCACCAGTAAAGCGGCCATGGCTTGTATCATGCTGTTGTTGCGGATTGTCGGTATGAGCATCAAGAGCAGAGGTAGCAATAAGCCGCCGATGACTTCAAAATAAAACAGCGGCGAACTGACAATGTGATACCAGACTTGTAAGCCTTCGGCGTTGCTGTATAAGCCGATCATGGCGCGCGCCACAACGAACATCAGGTGGATAAATATGGCAAGTGCCAGCAGCGATGGCATTAAGCCGGTCAGCATGGCGCGTAGCGGGGCTTCCATGCGTTCTTGAGTAAAGCCATAAGCGAGGTAGGTGAAGAACATGGCAAATGCCAATCCGCCTAGCAGGGACTCAAATATGAAGGCGACTGGTACATCACCGCTTGACCAGAAGGGGCGCATGGTCATCGAGCCATAGACAACGCCGGCAATGCCGGTGACTGCCAGGGCTGCCATGAGAAGCAGCGTAGCAGGGAACCGGTGCGACACGGTGCTTGCGCCTTTGCGGTTGAGCATAAAGAACATAAACAGCAGCAGCAGAACGTAAATAATGACTGCCATGACTTTCCACCACAGCGGCGAAGTGAAGGCAAAACTGGTAGGAATTGCCCACATCGCCCGCAGCGGATGTCCGAGTTCTAAAAACAGCACGGCAACCCCGCCCGCCAGTCCGGCTAATGCCAGCCATAAACAGCGTTTCACCAGCGGTTGACAGTGTGCGCCGCCAAACATCAGTGACAGGGCTGCCACCATCGCTAAACCGGTTGAGGTGAGCAGAAAATAGTCATAGACAATAATCGGGAAAGTCCAGTGCAGTCCTAAATTATCGCCGTTATAAGCCGCATGTCCTTGGGTGGCTAAGTGATAAAAAACCAACGCGGCGGTTATGACAACGCCCACCAGGGCGGCTATGAACCAACCATTGGATTTGCTTGAGATACTCATGTTTTTCTCCTTTAAGCGTCATCGCTATTTTGCATGTTACGGGTGGCAGGAATCGCGCCCCCAGCACCGCCGGATAGGTAATATACCTGCGGTTTGTTGCCGGTTTCTTCTTTTAGGCGTACCCCGCGCTTGTCAGCAATCAGCTTGTTGACATAGCTGTCAGGGCTGTTTAAATCACCAAAAAAACGCGCTTTCGGCGCACAGACGCGCACACAACCGGGTACATATTCTTTCAATGCGGGAATGTCTTCATCCAAATCAACCACCCCGTCCGGGGCTTTGGATACCTTGTGGTAGCAGAAGGTGCATTTAGACACCACGCCGTGCGGTTGAATGCCCACCCCGTGCGCGGGATCGTCTTGCGGGGCTTTGTAAGGCGGGTCCCATTGTCGTTCATCGGTGCTGGGATATACGCTGCGGATGTCGGGTTGCACCACTGCTTGTTCGTCCGTATAGAAACGCACGCCATAAGGACAAGCGACTTGGCAATATTTGCAGCCAATGCACTTGTTGTAGTCGATCAGGACAAAGCCGCCGTCCGGGTCTTTGTAGGTGGCTTTGGTGGGACATACCGAGACGCATGAGGGATTTTCGCAGTGCATACACGGACGCGGAAACCATTTCATGCTGACATTCGGATAAGTGCCTTCGGTGTAAAACAATACATCTTGCCAGTTTTCGCCAGGCTGACGGTTGTTTTCCATAGAACAGGCGGTGGTGCAGGCTTGGCAGCCCGTGCATTTATCTAGGTCAATGACCATTCCCCATTTAGGCATAATAGTATCTCCTCTTAAACGCGCTCAATGCGCACTTTGGTGCTGTAGTAGTTGCATTGTCCGGTGATTCGGTCAGATTGGTTGACCGTGACTTCGCCGCAGTGACCGGGAGAACGTCCTTTAGCCCACCGACCGTGCGCCCAATGTCCATGTTCCATCGGAAAGACCAGCGTATCAGGGCGTACCCCTTCAAAGTATTTGCAAAAGCCCTCAATGCTGGCAATATCGGAACTGATGCGCACCTTGTCGCCATTGCCAATTCCCCGCGCCTTAGCGGTCAGCGGATTGATTTCAATGTAAACCTTATCGCGCCCACCGAGTACCGGTTGTAGATTGGCTATCGCAACCGGCAGATTTGCCCCGCGCCCTTCAGCATGTAGAGCAACTTTGGGCGTAACCATATACAAATCGCCACCGCCCGGATGTTGCGGTTCTTCCCAGTGCGGAAACATCAGTTTTGCCGGATCGCGTCCCGTTTTAGCGGCAATCCACTCGGCTTTATCTTCCAGCAGAGAAGAACGCACCTCAAATTTGCCGGAGGCGGTTTTGAACAAGTCAGACTTAACTTCTTCGTCACTCATTTCAATCGAGTAGCGGTTGCCATCCCACTTATAAAAAACCCCATCAATCTGTTGGTAAATATAGGGCTTTTTATACCAAACGCCTTTTTCTTTCCAGCTTTCAAACGAGTTCACGCCATTGTCGCCGGGGTCTTGTTCAAAGCCTTTGGCAAGATGACGGATAACATTTTCAGTGCTGTCCAGAGCCTTGTAGTATTCGCCCATTTTGCCCTTAATGCGCTTACCGATGTCGATCAAGATGTCGCCATAACATTTTGTATCGTATAGCGGTTTGATGGCAGGCACACGCAGTTGCGCCATAGGGAAGCCTTGAAACGGATAAGTCGGCGCATCCTGCAAGCGTTCCAGATAAGTATGGTCGGGCAGGATTAAATCCGCAAACATGGCTGTTTCACTGGGGAAAGGCGAGGTTTCGATAACGAATAATTCGCGCATGGCATCCTCCCATACCTGCCCGTTGGGGGCAGTCCAGATCGGATTACTCAAGTAAAACATGACTGTATCGAGTTTGTACGGCTTGCCTGCCAGCGAATTGGGACCCAATTCTTGCAGCATATTTTTAGCCAGTAAATAACCGTCTTCATGTCCTTGTAGGTCAATACGCGGCTGTGTTTTCCACGCGCCATTTTGCGCATAATCATCCATGTAATCATCGGCATTGATGGGCATCGCGCCATAAGAGGGTCCCATTTGATAACCCAATCCGCCTTTGGCAAACAGCGAGCCGACTAACGCATTAAGCGCGTGAACCGCCATGCCATTGAGAATACCGTTGGAATGCGCGTGGACACCACGCTCAAACAACGCAATCGCCGGACGGGTTGAACCAAACTCACGCGCTGTTGCGACAATATCGCGCACCGCCAGCGTGGTGACTTCAGCCGCCCATTCAGGGGTGCGATCTTTAAGCTCAAGATTCCACCAATCAACCAGACCTTTAACCCATTTTTCGCTGAACGCTTCAGGATTATCAGCCACATCCGCCGCCGCGCCGCCGCTAATCGTCTCGCCGACTTTGAAACGGTTGACCCCATCATTGAAATCCCCCGCAAAGCTGCGTTCCCACAAGCCTTCGGTGAGAATCACATGGGCTATCGCCAATGCCAGCGCACCATCAGTCCCCGGTTTAATCAGTAACGCCCGATCAGCCCCGGCTAAGGTGGTGTTCATGTGGACATCTACCGCAGTAATGCGGGTTTTAGGCACTTTCACGCCACGAATATAGCCCCACACCTGCATGTTGTTGTTATACGGGCGAAACGCTTCTAAGAAACCCGCGCCAAACATGAGGATTTTATTGGCATTTCTGTAGTCATAGGAGCTGTATGAGGCATTGCCATCGGTGGCTTTTTTCGAGATCACACTGCCATCGGAACACATCGAAGAATGACCAATCGGAACATTAGGCGAGCCGTATAATTGACCGAACGCGCCTTGCAAGCCCGCGTCAGAAGCGCCCCAACCACGCCCATAGACCAAAGAAAAGCGGTGTGATTCGTTGTTATCGCGCAGCGTATTCAAGCGATCCGCCGCCATATCTAAGGCTTCATCCCAAGAAATTGGCACAAATTGCGGGTCTTCATCGCGTCCTTTTTTCGGGTTAGTACGCTTCATAGGTCCTTTCCAGCGGTCAGGATCATACAAAATGTAGGTGCCCAACGGTCCTTTAGGACACAGCTTGCCATTAGACACAGGGTGATCCGAGTCCCCCCAAATGGCATGAACACGTCCGTCAGTGGTATAAACATCAATCCCACAACGGGCCGGACACTGATGGCAAATATTCTTAGTAATCACCGTTTTACCGCTGCTCTCAGCCGCCTCTGCCGCCGTCGCGGGCGAGGTAGTAGTCAACAGACTATACCCCCCACTACCGGCGACTGCGCCGACCGTTGCTGCCGCGCTGGAGTTTTGTAAAAACTTCCGGCGGCTTATAAAGGTTTGCAATATACTCATGGACTTCCTCCTTATGGATGTTACAAATTCGTCTGGCTGTTTGCGCCAAACAATTGTTGAAATGCACCACGCGCAAGTTCGCGTGATTTGTGACAGGGATCACAGCATCCCCAGTCACGCTGCCCCGCCGTCACACTATAGCTCGCGCCACACTGTTGGCACTGTTTAATGCTATGACGGGTCAGCACTTCCCCTTGCCGCGTTGGCGCGGTCCAAGCCTCAGCGGAACGGGGTTGTACATATAATGCCTGCTGTGGGCAATATTGGCTACACAAACCGCACTCAATGCAGTTGAAGGTAAAAAATTGATGTCCGCCGACACCTTGTTCACTATAGGATTGCAAGGCAGCAGTGGGACACATCCGCACACAGACTTGATGATCACAGCAATCAGCATTCACTGATAACTGTGGAAACACAGCGGCAGGCAGCCCTTGACGCGGTTGTTCCGTCAGCTTGCTTAACGCCACTAACAGCCGTTGCCGTGCCAGCGAAGGATGGGAATCGGGCGCAGTGCCTAATGGCATAATGGGAGCGGCAGACTGCGGTTCGCGGAGTAAATCCGGGGTTGTTGCGGCGAGTTGTCGAAAAAAAGCGCGGCGGGACAAAGCGTGTTGCGGCGGCGGCGTGACATCAAACGGCACAGCGTGTTGCGCCGGTAAAGCACGCAGTTCAAGCCTGACTTGCTGTGCAACCGGTATTGCGTAGAATGTCAGCCAGTGTTGTGCTTGAGTCAACGCTGATTGGGCGGGATGAACCTCACCACCGACCGGGCAGTCAGCGCACCAACCTCGATCCAACAACTGCACGCCCTGCGGGTATTGCCGCTGCCAGTTCAATAAATCCGCTACGCTTAATGCGCCCAAACAGGGAACACTCAGCGCGGCACGCTGCTTCGCCGGTACTCGTTGACAATCGACCTGCGCAGCAGCAGACTGTGGCGCGAGTGTCGCATCGGCAGAAGGCGGCAAATCGCGCATTCCCAACGCGCCCATCGGACAGACTGGCACACATCGACCACAAGACACGCAAGCATCCTCTATCTGCAACGCGGGCTTAAACTGAAGTGCTGCCAGCGGACATGCCTCAGCACAAACAGCACAGCCTGAGCGCAAGCGCAAAGCCTGACACGCGGCGAGATGGTGACGCAACGGGCGATCAGTGCGCGGCGCGTACCACTGCGGTTGTGTCGTTGTGCGAGTCTCTGTCACCGAATCCTCCCAAGCCAATATTCGCCATTATTATCATTTGCAAACGCGCTCAAATGCGCTAATTTGAAAAACATGATTGATACTATAAAACGAAAGGTATAAAAATAAAACGACTATTTCTGGGTATATATAAAATTTATGCCTGTGGGTTGATGCGTGTCCACGCTGGATTTGGTATCGTAGCAAGCGAGGCTTTAGGTAACCATTCACAGCCATCCCCTCAACCTTCAAGGTCTTCAAGACCTGGAAGATTTTTGACGGGGAGAATGAACATTTACGGTTTTAGCGCGAATAATAAAAAATCGCGTAACGTGAGAACATCCTATTTTCGCTGCTTGCAAACCAGATGTCGGTGAGTACATAGCGGCATTTCAGTTGGTTTTGAACCGCTTGTGCGAGCAATGCACGACAATAATGGTTCTTGGTCAACAAGGTCTTACGTTTATGCTTACCCGTTTTAAGGTCTGTTTCGTAATCAGGTTTTATCACCCAATGGACACCAACGGGTAAGGACACATCTCGATTGTGGTATAGTGATAACTTACCTTACGCAGGAAAAATTTTAGATAACGAAGAATTAATGAGTTACGTTTTAGCGTGATCGCGTAAGTTATTGATTCTTTGTTCGCGGGAACTTTCTCTGCGTAACGTGAGTTAGATAAGATTTTTGTAGAACGCTTATGGCGAACTGTCAAATACGAAAATATTTATCTTAAGGATAGTAAGGAATAGGTCATTTATGAAAACGATGAAAATTTTGATAGCTGATGATGAACCCCTGGCACGTTTACGTCTACGCTCCTTAATCAATGAGTTAGGTGATAACGAAGTGCTTGAAGCAGAAGCCTGTAATGGTAAAGAGGCTTTTGACATGACACGGGTTTACACGCCCGATATTCTCATGTTAGACATTGGAATGCCAGGGGTTAATGGTATGGAAGCGGCGCGGCGTTTACATGAATTAGCCCAACCGCCAGCAATTATTTTTACTACCGCTTACAGCGAGTACGCCTTAGAAGCTTTTGATCACCAGGCGGTGGATTATTTACTCAAGCCGATTCGCAAAGATCGCCTTAAGCAAGCACTGCAACGCGCTTATAGTTTGCTTAATGCCAACGAACCGCAGGCAACTCTAGCGGAATCAGAAGAGGCAACGGGAGACGTTCATACACGTCCTGCCCGCACCCACATTGGCGTAACGCTACATGGCGAAGTCAGATTAATTGCCGTGGATAAAATCTATTTTTTCCGCGCTGAACAAAAATATGTGACACTACGTTGGAGTGGCGGCGAGGCATTGCTGGACGAGCCGCTAAAGCATCTGGAAAGAGAATTTGCCGGACAGTTTTTGCGTGTTCATCGTAACGCGCTAGTAGCTGTGGTACATTTAAGCGGCTGGAAAAAAGAGGCAAACGGGCAGTGCTATGTGTCTTTTAGCGATATTAAAGATCGCTTAGAAATTAGTCGTCGGCATTTGCAAAATGTCAAACAAACGATTAAAGATATGTCGCTTAAACCACGAAATATCACCTCCTAATTATACTCATAAGCCGCCAAAAACTGCCCTTTTTTCTTTATTAATTTTCATATAAATGCTTGTATTTTAAATACTTAAAAATATCCCTGAGCTTCAGGTTTCAGGCAGGGCGCAGTATATCGAATAGGCACAAAAAACGGACGTGAATGTCAGGGTTAATATGTTGCATTGCAACAGTTTTTTATCGCATCAAGTGTTATCTTTTCTGCGACATTGGCTTGACAGCAGCAGCTATCCACCCTAGACTGCCCACCCACAAACAAGCAAGACGCTGTAAGAATGACTGAATTAACTAGGAATGCTATATCATGCTTGCTGATTACTTACCTGTTCTCTTATTTATTTTGGTGGGGCTGCTGGTTGGCGCAGGACCGCTGATTGTTGGTTTTGTCCTAGGCGCACATCGTCCTGATGCGGAAAAAAATTCCCCTTATGAATGCGGCTTTGAAGCATTTGAAGATGCGCGTATGAAATTTGATGTGCGTTATTATTTAGTCGCCATTCTGTTTATTATTTTCGATTTAGAAATTGCTTTTTTGTTCCCTTGGGCGGTTGTTTTTGATGAACTTGGCTGGTACGGTTTTGCCGTAATGTTCATGTTCTTAGCAATTCTAGTGGTTGGATTTATTTATGAATGGAAAAAAGGAGCGCTAGAATGGGAATAGAAGGCGTTTTGCCAGAAGGTATCATCACCACTACGCTGGATAGTGCGATTAACTGGGCGCGTACCGGTTCTATGTGGCCTGTCACTTTTGGCTTGGCTTGCTGCGCGATAGAAATGATGCAAGCAGGCGCGGCGCGCTATGACTTGGATCGTTTTGGCATAGTGTTTCGCCCTAGCCCGCGTCAGTCTGATTTGATGATTGTGGCGGGTACTTTGACCAATAAAATGGCACCTGCGCTGCGCAAGGTCTATGACCAAATGCCCGAACCCCGCTGGGTGATTTCTATGGGGTCTTGCGCTAATGGCGGTGGCTATTACCATTATTCCTATTCCGTTGTGCGTGGCTGTGACCGCATTGTGCCAGTTGATATTTATGTGCCGGGCTGCCCACCAACGGCTGAAGCCTTAATTTACGGAATATTGCAACTGCAAAATAAAATCCGTCGTACCAATACCATTGCCGCTTAAATTTAATTATTCCGATGACGCAGAAAACTCAAACTTTACGCGATAATCTGCAAGCCCATTTTGCAGACCAGGTGCTTTCGTTGCAGCTTGACTTAAACGAAGTGACGCTACAGGTGGCGGCGCAAGATTTATTATCAATTGCGCAAGCTTTGCGCGATGAATTTAAGTTTGAACAACTGATGGATATTTGTGGCGTAGATTATCTCGAATACGGACAAGCCGACTGGGAAACCAAACGCAGCAGCGCGGGTTTTAGTCGTGGAGTCAGTGAAACTGCGCAGCAAACAACAGAAAATACACATCCCGAGCGTTTTGCTGTTGTTTATCACCTCTTATCTGTTAGTCAAAATCTACGTTTGCGCTTACGTGTCTATGCTGCTGGCGAACCGCCCGGTGTCGATTCCGTCATTAGCCTCTGGAACTCAGCTAACTGGTTTGAACGAGAGGCTTTTGATTTATTTGGTATTGTCTTTAATGGGCATCCCGACCTGCGTCGCTTATTAACTGATTACGGTTTTGTTGGACACCCTTTCCGCAAAGACTTCCCGCTCACCGGCGAAGTAGAAATGCGTTACGATCCCGACAAAGGGCGTGTGGTTTATGAGCCTGTCAGCATAGAGTCGCGTGTTCTTGTGCCGCGTGTAATTCGCAACGACACACGCCACAACATTGGCGCGGGGGAATAAGCGCGATGTCTGAAATTCGCAATTACACCATGAACTTCGGACCGCAGCATCCGGCTGCGCACGGGGTTTTGCGTCTGGTTTTAGAACTTGACGGCGAAGTGGTTGAACGTGCCGATCCGCATATTGGTTTGCTGCACCGTGCCACAGAAAAACTCGCAGAAACCAAGCCTTTTAATCAAAGCGTCCCCTACATGGATCGCCTTGACTACGTCTCCATGATGTGCAATGAACATGCGTATGTCATGGCGATTGAAAAATTATTAGGTATTCAGCCGCCGATTCGCGCTCAATACATCCGCGTCATGTTTGACGAAATTACCCGCATTCTCAATCACTTAATGTGGCTCGGCGCACATGCTTTAGATGTCGGCGCAATGAGCATGTTTCTTTACGCTTTCCGTGAACGTGAAGACTTGATGGACTGCTACGAAGCTGTTTCTGGAGCGCGGATGCACGCCGCCTATTACCGCCCCGGCGGTGTATATCGTGACTTGCCTGATGCAATGGCAAAATACGAAGAATCCAAATGGCATAATGACAAGCAAGTTAAACGTCTCAATGAAAACCGCCAAGGTTCTTTGTTAGACTTTATTGAAGATTTTACCCACCGTTTTCCAAGCTGTGTGGATGATTACGAAACCTTGCTCACTGATAATCGTATCTGGAAGCAGCGCATGGTCGGTATTGGCGTGGTCTCACCAGAACGCGCCTTACAGCTTGGTTTCTCTGGTCCCATGTTGCGCGGTTCAGGCATTGAATGGGATTTGCGCAAAAAGCAACCTTACGAAGTCTATCCCGAAATGGACTTTGATATCCCCGTTGGTAGAGAGGGCGACAGCTATGACCGCTATTTGGTGCGCATGGAAGAAATGCGTCAATCCAACCACATTATAAAACAATGTGTTACTTGGCTGCGTAACAATCCCGGTGCTGTCATGTTGGATGATCACAAGGTCGCACCGCCCAAACGCGAAACCATGAAAGGCGACATGGAGTCCTTAATTCACCACTTTAAATTGTTTACTGAGGGCTATTGTGTGCCTGAAGGCGAAGTGTATTCAGCTATTGAACATCCTAAAGGCGAATTTGGTATTTATCTGGTTTCAGATGGCGCGAACAAACCTTACCGCTTAAAAATTCGTGCGCCGGGTTTTGCGCATCTCGCCTCCATTGACGAAATGGTCAAAGGACACATGCTGGCTGATGTGGTCGCCGTCATCGGTACGCAAGACATTGTATTTGGCGAAATTGATCGTTAAAAGAAAGATTGATATACATGGCAACTGCAAACGCACAAAATTTACTCTCGGCTGAGATTAAAGCTGACATTGATAAACACATTGCAAAATATCCCATTGAGCAAAAACAATCGGCGGTAATGCCGGCTTTAACGCTTGTACAAAATAGCAATGGCGGTTGGCTAACCACGGAATTAATGGATGCCATTGCTGATTATTTAGACATGCCTGCTATTGCCGTGTATGAGGTTGCCAGCTTTTATTCCATGTATGAATTAAAGCCGGTCGGCAAGCATAAAATCTGTGTTTGTACTAATGTGTCTTGCCTGTTATGCGGTTCAGATGACATTGTTGCGCATTTAGAGAAACGCTTAGGTATTAAACTGGGTGAAACCACACCCGATAATCAATTCACCTTAAAAGAAGTTGAATGTCTAGCCGCCTGTGGCAATGCCCCGATGTTTCAAATTGGTCGAGACTACTTTGAAAATCTCACTGTTGAAAAAGTTGACCACATTCTGGATAGTTTGGAGTAATAGAGGATGGCAAACGAAGTTTGTTTTCGCACCCTGCATTTAGAGAATCCTTGGACGCTTTCCACTTACGAAGGTGCCGGAGGCTATGTAGAGCTGCGTAAAATCTTAACAGAAAAAACACCGCCGCAAGCCATTATCGAAACTCTAAAGACTTCTAATCTCCGCGGACGTGGCGGTGCGGGTTTTCCTACCGGTTTGAAATGGTCATTCATGTTGCCTCGTGACGAAGCGGCGCGTGAACGAATAGCGAGCATCCAAAAATACATTGTTTGTAACTCCGACGAAGGTGAACCCGGCACCTTCAAAGACCGCGATATTTTACGCTACAATCCCCATGCTTTAATTGAAGGCATGGCGATTGCGGGTTACACCATTGGCGCGACAGTGGGTTATAACTATATTCGTGGCGAATTTGGTGAACCCGTAGATCGATTTGAGTCCGCCATTCGAGAAGCCTACCAAGCCGGTTTATTAGGTAAAAACATTTTAGGCTCTGGAATCGATTTTGATTTATACACCCATTTAGGCGCGGGTGCTTACATTTGCGGTGAAGAAACTGCTTTGCTAGAATCGATTGAAGGCAAGAAAGGACAACCGCGTTTCAAACCGCCTTTTCCAGCAGCTTTTGGTTTGTACGGCAAACCTACCACCATTAACAATACAGAAACATTAGCTTCCGTTCCTTCTATTCTAGCCAATGGTGGCGAATGGTTTTTGAATTTAGGCAAACCGAATAATGGCGGAGTTAAACTCTTTGCCGTTTCAGGGCATGTCAACAAACCCGGTAACTATGAAATTTCAATGGGAACACCTTTCAAAGACCTGTTAGACATGGCAGGTGGTGTACGTCAAGGACATCAATTGAAAGCCGTCATTCCCGGTGGTTCGTCCACACCCGTTTTGCCCGCTGAAATAATGATGGAAGTCGCTATGGACTATGATTCTATTACTAAAGCAGGTTCAATGCTAGGTGCGGGTTCTGTCATTGTCATGGATGAAACCACCTGCATGGTCAAAGTATTGGCAAGAATTGCACATTTTTATTATGAAGAATCTTGTGGACAATGCACGCCCTGCCGCGAAGGAACTGGCTGGTTGTCTCGCATGATTCACCGTATTGCGCATGGTCACGGACGCATAGAAGATTTAGATGTATTGGATGATGTTGCCAACAAAATTTCAGGTAGAACTATTTGTGCATTGGGCGACGCAGCAGCTATGCCGGTACAAAGTTTCTTAAAACATTATCGTGATGAATTTGAATACATGATTCAACATGGTAAAAGTAAAATCGCTGCATAAATCACTATAAAGAAAAGCAAGCAAGGTTTAGAGATTGACCCATGATTAAAGTCACAATCGACGGAAATACTTACGAAGCGCAGCCCGGTCAAATGTTGATCGAGGTGACTGATGCTGCGGGCATAGAGATTCCGCGTTTTTGCTATCATAAAAAATTATCAGTAGCAGCGAACTGTCGTATGTGCTTGGTTGATGTCGAAAAAGCCCCTAAACCGCTGCCTGCTTGCGCGACCCCGGTGATGGACGGCATGGTAGTGCAGACCCGTTCTGCAAAAGCCAAGAACGCGCAGAAATCTGTCATGGAGTTTTTGCTTATCAACCATCCTCTTGACTGTCCTATTTGCGATCAAGGCGGCGAGTGCGAATTGCAAGATGTAGCTATGGGCTACGGGCAAGATACTTCGCGCTTTATGGAATTAAAACGTGTCATATCTGATAAAGATTTAGGTCCTCTGATTGCCACCGAAATGACGCGCTGCATCCACTGTACGCGCTGTGTGCGCTTTGGTACTGAAATCGCTGGTATCCGAGAAATGGGCGCGACTGGGCGTGGCGAACACACCCGCATCGGCACTTATATCGAAAACAGTGTTGACTCTGAGTTATCCGGCAACATGATCGACGTTTGCCCAGTCGGTGCTTTAACTGCCAAACCTTTTCGCTTCAACGGGCGAGCGTGGGAAATGCAGCAGTATAGCGGCATCGCGCCGCATGATGGCGTTGGCTCAAATATTTACATGCACGCCCGTCGCAATCAGGTGCTACGTGTTGTTTCCAAAGAAAATCAAGCGATTAACGAAGTTTGGATTGCAGACCGTGATCGCTTTAGCTATGAAGCCCTCAAATCGGATAAGCGTTTGTTGCATCCAATCGTTAAACGTGATGGACAATGGCAACAAACCGATTGGGAAACTGCCTTAAATTATGCTATGCAAGGTTTAAGAAATACCATTGAAAAGCATGGTGCAGATGCAATTGGCGGTTTAGCATCGCCGACGGCTACTTTAGAAGAACTTTATTTATTGCAAAAATTGTTGCGTGGTTTAGGCTCTCCGAATATTGATCACCGTTTACATCAAATCGATTTCAGTGATCAAGAACAAGCACCTTTATATCCATTTCTTGGTCAGAGCATTGAAGAATTAGAAAAAACCGATTCGGCTTTGTTGATTGGTACGCATCTGCGTAAAGAGCAACCCTTACTTAATCATCGTTTACGCAAAGCTGCTTTGCGAAATATAGGTTTAATTCATGAACAAGTAGTTGCCGATATTATGGTAATTAATCCTATTGATTATGAATTTAATTTGCCAATTGCAGAAAAAATTATTACAGTGCCTTCTCAATTCATTAATGAATTAGCAGGTATTGCTAAAGCCTTACTAGAACTTAAAGTAGATTTAGCCCCTAAGGATGCGACTAAACTTTTAGCCAAAACATCTACAAATGAAACGCAGCAATCCATTGCTAAAAAATTGAGCAAGGGACATCACGCTACGATATTGGTAGGTCATCTATCCGCGATGCATCCAGAATTTGCCAAAATTCGTATGTTGAGTGCTTGGATTGCGCAAATGAGTCAAGCCAAGCTAGGTTATCTAGCTGAAGCAGGTAATAGTGTTGGTGCAGCTTTAGTCGGTGCTTTGCCGCATAAAGAAATAGCCAATAAAGCAGCTCAAACAAAGGGTAAAACTGCTTTTGAGATGTTATCCCCAGAGCAATCACTTAAAGCCTATATTTTATTAGGTTTAGAGCCTGAATTAGATAGTTGCATGGGTAATAATGCCAAACTTGCTTTAGATAAAGCTAATTTTGTAGTCGCTTGCAGTGCCTATCAAAACTCAGCACAACAAGATTATGCGGATGTCATATTACCGATTGCTCTATTTCCTGAAACATCCGGCAGTTATGTTAATTGCGAAGGCACTTGGCAAACGACAAATGGCGTTGTTAGTCCGCCCGCTGAAGTGCGTCCTGCATGGAAAGTATTGCGTGTATTAGGTAATTTACTCTCCTTAAATGGTTTTAGCTACACTTCAACTGCGCAAATCAAAGAAGAAATTACCTCACACATTTCTGCAACTATTCATGTTGATAATCTAACTGCTTGGCAAATGCCCGATTCTTTGGATGCTCATACTGCACCAGATAATCAATTAGAACGCATTACGGAAATACCCATGTATGCAAGCGATGTTATGCTTAGAAATGCAACTGCCCTGCAAAAAACGCACGATGCAAACATCAGTAAGCACATTTATGTTAATCCTGAACAACTGCAACGCTTGAAACTAGAAAATGGCTCAACAGTACAGGTAAAACAAGGTGATTTAGAAACTCAATCATCAGTATTTGCCGATGCTAGAGTACCCATTGGCTGTGCTTTATATTACGCGGGTCAAGCAACTGGTGCTTGGCATGGTTATTTGACTTTGAAATCTGCTTAATTGCTAAAAGAACTATTGGAAAAAAAATGCTGATTTCTATTGCCTCGATTGCTTTTTCACTGCTATTGATTGTGGTAGCTTTACTGGCTACTTTGTTCTATCTACCCTGGGAAAAAATATTAACTTTTCCTATTGCGGTAGCTATTCTATTGTTAATGGTGGCGTATTTAACCTACGCAGAACGCAAAATTATTGGCTATATTCAAATCCGCATTGGACCTAATCGGGTGGGACCTAGAGGCTGGCTGCAACCTATTGCTGATGCCGTCAAGCTGATGTTTAAGGAAATTATTCTACCCACAACCGCTAACCGTTTCTTATTTGTTTCCGCACCTATTTTAGCCATGGCGCCCGCACTGGCGGCGTGGGCAGTCATACCCTTTGCTGATGGCTGGGTGTTTGCTGATATTAATGCAGGGCTTTTATACATTTTAGCCATGACTTCCATTGGTGTCTATGGCGTGATTATCGCGGGTTGGGCTTCAAATTCTAAATATGCTTTCTTAGGTGCGTTACGCTCTGCTGCACAAATCGTTTCTTATGAAATTGCTATGGGTTTTGCTTTGGTCGGTGTTTTAATGGCAGCGGGCAGCTTAAACTTAAGTGCCATCGTTGAAGCTCAGGCAGGTTCTTACGGCTTATTGAATTGGTATTGGATACCATTGCTGCCCTTATTTATCGTTTATTTTATTTCAGGTGTGGCAGAGACTAATCGCGCACCTTTTGATGTCGCTGAGGGTGAATCTGAGATTGTCGCGGGTTTTCATGTTGAATACTCAGGGATGTTATTTGCGGTATTTTTCCTCGCTGAATATTTAAACATGATTTTAATTGCGGCATTGACTGCTATTATGTTTATGGGAGGCTGGCTATCGCCTTTTGCTGGAACTCCATTAGAAAGTGTTTTCGCTTGGATTCCGGGGGTGGTGTGGTTTTTCTTGAAGGTGGCTATTTTCCTTTTCTTGTTCCTATGGTTTAGAGCAACTTTCCCGCGTTATCGCTATGATCAAATCATGCGGCTAGGTTGGAAGGTGTTTATTCCCATCACCATTGTTTGGCTATTAGTGGTAGGCGTATTTGTTTTATTAGATTTACCACCTTGGTTTGCGGCAAAAGGGGTATAAGATGTCGGTATTCAATTATCTAAAAAGCCTTTCTTTGCTAGAGTTGCTAAAAGGTTTAGAAAAAACGGGACAACATCTATTCAAGCCTAAAGTCACGGTACAATACCCGGATGAAAAAACGCCCCTGTCACCGCGTTTTCGCGGTCATCATGCTTTGCGGCGTTATCCTAATGGGGAAGAACGTTGTATTGCATGTAAATTATGTGAAGCTGTTTGCCCAGCTTTAGCCATTACTATTGAAGCTGAACCTAGAGAAGACGGCTCACGCCGTACTACACGCTATGATATTGACATGTATAAGTGTATATATTGTGGTTTTTGCGAAGAAGCCTGCCCGGTAGATGCTATCGTAGAAACGCGCACATTCGAATATCATGGAGAAGAACCCGGTGATTTATTAATGACGAAAGAAAAGTTATTAAAAATCGGGGATAAACTGGAAGCTCAAATTGCCGCTGATCGTGTCCAAGACGCTCAGTATCGCTAGTGGCTAAACTTATTTGTTTACGATTAAGAGAATAGAACCCATGCGATATGCTAACTCGATAATAGCTTTATTATTCATAAGCCTCACTGTTGTTGGATACGCAGAAGAAGAAAAGAAATTCTATCCTTCAGGAGCTGTGCATTTTATTTATAATAAATCTGCTACGGGCAAACTCAATGGTGTCAGCAAAGAATTTTATGAAAATGCTAATATCAAAACAGAATTTACTTATGACAATGGTAAATTAATGGCAGAAAAACGCTATCGTGGCGATGGTCAAGTTGAATATGAGTTTGAATTAAAAAATTCAAAAAAACACGAAATACTCAGAAAATTTCATCCTAGCGGTGCTTTATTTAGGGAACGCTTACTTATAAACGGCATACAAGAAGGCATAGAACGCGACTTCTACCCGGATGGAAAAATAAAAGCAGAACGCGCTTATAAAAATGGTAAAAAAGAAGGTAGCGCGAAAGGTTTTTATAGAAATGGTAAAATTCAAGGCGATTGGATTTTTGAAAATGGCGTTCCTGTAGCGGCTACAATCTTCTATCTAACTGGGGAAAAGCACTTGATTCACGAGTTCAAGGATGGGAAAATTCATGGCGTGACTAGAGAATACGACAAAAATGGTACGTTAAAAGCAGAGCGTCATTATAATAATGACAAGCTTATTAAACGGATACGCAGATAAACTACGAAAAAACACAGATAATGTCATGATTCAACTTATTTTCTATTCCTTAGCAGCAATTTTAGTATTTGCTGCAGTTAGAGTGATTAGCGTGCGCAATCCAGTTCATGCGGCACTTTTTCTTGTACTTGCATTCTTTTCTTCTGCTGCAATTTGGCTGTTGTTAGAAGCAGAATTTTTAGCCATTGTTTTAGTGCTAGTATATGTAGGTGCGGTCATGGTACTTTTTTTATTCGTTGTAATGATGTTAGACATCAATACTGATGCAGTAAAAGAAGGATTTGCACGTTACTTGCCAGTTGGTATTTTAGTGGCTTTATTAATTTTAGCTGAAATGACATTGGTTGTAGGTTCTAGCTACTTCAATAAAGAAGCAAGCCTTACAACTTCTAGCCTTATTGAGAATGCAATTGCCCCTGAAGCAGTTTCTAATACTGTCGCCTTGGGTAGAGTTTTATACACTGATTATCTATATCCCTTTGAAATTGCAGCTATCATATTACTGGTTGCAATGGTTGCTGCTATTACCTTAACTATGCGGCGACGACGTGGCACAAAACACCAAAAACCAGAGCAACAGGTTAAAGTTAAATCTAATGAAAGAGTGCATCTGATTAAGATGAACTCTGAAATTGACTGATTTCCATATTCATAAAAATATAGCAATGGAATATATATTTTATGCTAGTTCTTTCTGATTTTTTAATTCTTGGCGCGGTTTTATTTTGTTTGAGCATTGCCGGCATATTTCTAAACCGCAAAAACATTATTATTCTACTCATGTGCATTGAACTCATGTTGCTTGCTGTCAATATGAATTTTGTTGCTTTTTCTCATTTTAATGCTGATATTGCCGGACAGGTATTTGTTTTCTTTATTTTAACCGTTGCTGCTGCTGAAGCCGCAATTGGATTAGCTATCTTAGTCGTGTTGTTTCGTAATAAACGCACAATCAATGTTGAAGATTTAGACAGCATGAAGGGTTAACATGGAACTCATTTGTGTATTAATTGTAGCATTTCCTCTACTGGGATCAATAGGCGCGGGCTTGTTTGGTGTCAGTCGTCAATGGGCGCACAGAATTACAATTTCTGCGGTAGGTTTATCTTTTTTCCTGTCTGCTTATGTATTCAAAGTGGTAGTGCTGGATAAAGTTTTACCCTTTGCTGATGGTACTAGCAGTGAGTACACGCTTTATACATGGTTGAGCCTAGGTAATCTCAATTTAGAAATCGGCTTTTTGCTTGATTCTTTAACAGCCATGATGATGGTGACTGTCACCTTTGTCGCTTGGATGGTGCATATTTACACCATCGGTTATATGGCTGATGATGAACATAATTGGTCAGAAGAAAGCCTGGTAGGTAAAACCAGTTATCAGCGTTTCTTTAGTTATATTTCATTATTTACTTTTTCCATGTTGATGCTGGTTATGTCAAACAACTTTTTACAGTTGTTCTTTGGTTGGGAAGCAGTGGGGCTAGTTTCTTATTTGCTTATTGGTTTTTGGTTGCAACGCGAAACCGCTGTATATGCAAACTTAAAAGCCTTTTTAGTTAATCGAGTTGGCGATTTTGGATTCTTGCTCGGCATTGCTGCCGTTTTAATGTATTTCAATACTTTAGATTACAAAGAAGTGTTTGCTCTGGCTCCCAGTTTAAGTAATGCTAGCATCGAGATTTTTTCAGGTGTTGAATGGTCAGTAATGACTGTTATTTGTATTCTATTGTTTATAGGGGCAATGGGTAAATCTGCACAAGTGCCTTTGCATGTTTGGTTGCCTGATTCAATGGAAGGTCCTACACCCATTTCAGCCTTAATTCATGCTGCGACTATGGTGACGGCTGGTATTTTTATGGTAGCAAGAATGTCACCTTTATATGAACTGAGCACAACCGCACTGAGTTTTATTTTGGTCATTGGTGCAATCACGGCTTTATTCATGGGTCTCTTAGGTTTGGTACAAAATGATATTAAGCGCGTTGTTGCGTATTCAACCTTGTCTCAACTGGGCTACATGACAGTAGCATTGGGTGCGTCTGCTTACGCGGCGGGTGTATTTCATTTAATGACTCATGCTTTCTTCAAGGCATTGCTATTTTTAGCTGCTGGCTCAGTGATTATTGCCATGCACCATGAGCAAGATATGCGCAAAATGGGTGGGCTTAAAAAATACCTACCCATTACTTATATCACTTCTTTGATTGGCTCATTAGCACTTATTGGCACACCTTTCTTTTCGGGCTTTTTTTCAAAAGATGCCATTATAGAGGCGGTACATTTTGCACACCATGAATTGCATCGTCCCGCTGCTGGCTTTGCTTATTTTTCGGTATTGTCAGGTGTATTTATTACTGCTTTATATTCTTTCCGTATGTTCTTCTTAACTTTTCACGGTAAAGAACGCATGGATGAGCATACGCGCTCGCATTTACATGAACCGCCTAGAGTTGTTACTATACCGTTAATATTATTGGCGATTCCTTCTGTTGTTATTGGCGGTCTTGCGGTTGAGGCAATGCTTTATGGCGATTTCTTCAAAGAAGCCATTTATGTCACTGAAGGACATCATGCTTTCCATGATTTTCACGGTGTCTTTGCATTTGTTCTGCATGGTATTATGATGCCTCCTTTTTGGTTAGCTTTAGCAGGTTTCTTAACGGCTGTAGCACTTTATCTTGTATGGACAGATATTCCTGCATTCATCCAATCTAGGCTCTCTGTTGTTCACCGTGTCTTAGTTGATAAATATGGCTTTGACCGATTTAACGACTGGTTCTTTGCTGGTGGGGCAAGAGGAATAGGTAAGCTGTGTTGGTCTGTTGGCGATATCAAACTGATTGATGGTTTATTAGTCAACGGTTCGGCTAAAGTAGTTGGCGTTGTTGCACACATATTTCGCCGCATACAAACGGGTTTTCTTTACCAATATGCTTTTGCTATGATTGTTGGTTTATTGGTATTGTTAGGTTGGTTTGTTCATTTCTAATTTTGACTCCCAAAGTATAAAAATAAGATTTAAGGAAAAAGCATGTTTGCTGAATTGCCATTATTAAGTCTATTGATTTGGCTACCAATTACCGGTGGTGTTTGGGTATTGACTCAATCGAAAGGTAGCGAAGATAGCCCAACAGTACGCCCTGTTGCTTTAACGATTGCAGTGCTGACTTTCCTGCTATCGATTCCTTTGTATGTTCAATTTGATGTCACAACTGCCGCAATGCAGTTTGAAGAAAAGATTTCATGGATACCTGCATTTAATATGCACTATCATCTGGGTGTAGATGGTATTTCTATGCCGCTTATCTTATTGACGACCTTCATTACGGTATTGGTTATCTTATCGGCTTGGGAGGTCATAAAAACTCGTCCGGCGCAGTACATGGCGGCTTTCTTAATTATGGAAGGCTTAATGATTGGCGTGTTTGCCGCACTGGATGCTATGTTGTTTTATGTATTCTGGGAAGCCATGTTAGTCCCCATGTTCATTATTATTGGTATCTGGGGAGGGGCAAATCGAATTTATGCATCAATTAAATTCTTTTTATATACCTTCTTAGGTTCGGTTTTAATGTTGATTGCTTTTCTATACATGTATAGTCAAGCGGGTGGTCAATTTGGTATTTTAGATTTTCATCAATTAGATTTAAGTGCAAATGCGCAAATCTTAATTTTTCTTGCCTTTCTCGCTGCCTTCGCTGTTAAAGTTCCAATGTGGCCGGTGCATACCTGGTTGCCTGACGCACATGTTGAAGCCCCTACGGGTGGTTCGGTGGTGCTTGCTGCAATCATGCTAAAAATGGGTACTTATGGTTTTTTACGTTTTAGCTTACCGATTACGCCATACGCCAGCCAAGAGCTTGCCTGGCTGGTTATTTCGCTGTCTTTAATTGCTATCGTTTATGTTGGTTTTGTCGCACTTGTGCAGCAAGATATGAAGAAACTTATCGCCTATTCATCTATTTCTCACATGGGTTTTGTGACTTTGGGTTTCTTTATCATGTTTGCCATTTTACAAAATACCCAATCAGTTGATGCTGCGGCAATGGGAATTGAAGGCGGTATGATTCAAATGATTTCTCATGGTTTTATTTCAGGTGCATTGTTCTTATGTGTTGGGGTTTTATATGACCGCTTGCATAGCCGTGATATTTCTTCTTATGGTGGTGTTGCTAATGTCATGCCGCGTTTTGCCCTGTTCGCTGTATTGTTTGCTATGGCAAATGCGGGTTTGCCCGGTACCTCTGGTTTTGTGGGTGAATTTATGGTGATTTTGAGCAGTTTCCAAGCAAATTTTTGGATTGCCTTCTTAGCTGCCACTACTTTAATTCTTGGTGCAGCTTATACCTTATGGATGATTAAGCGGGTAATTTATGGCACTATTCCTGAAGATAAACTAGAAACGGTAGGACGCTTAGAAGACATCAATGCGCGAGAAACTTTCATTTTGACTATTTTAGCAATTGCCGTTTTATTCTTTGGCATTTGGCCCGAGCCATTACAAGAAGTGATGCATGTTTCTGTGCTAAATTTGATTGAACATGTGAGCACTAAATAAAGGATTTAACCGCAATGACTGTTGCCGCCGCTGAACTTTATATTTTATTGCCCGAACTTTTTGTTTTGAGTATGATTTGCGTCATTCTCATTGCTTCTGTATATATTCCCGAAGCATGGCAAGAATTAAATTATCAACTTGCTCAAGTAACAGTGATTGGCGCGGCTGTTTTAAGTTTGGGTAATTATCCTCAAGCAAGCAGCGTGATTATGAATAATATGTTTATTCATGATCCCATGAGTGTAGTGCTTAAGGCGTTCATTTATTTAATTACTTTTATGGTGTTCTTATATTCTCGCCAATACTTAAAAGAACGGGAATTACTCAAAGGTGAATATTTTGTATTGGCTTTGTGTGCCATGCTCGGTATGCAAATCATGGTCTCTGCGTCGCATTTCTTAAGCCTGTATCTTGGTTTAGAACTTTTATCATTATCTTTGTACGCAATGGTTGCTATGCAGCGCGATTCACACAATGCCAGTGAAGCGGCAATGAAGTATTTTGTATTGGGTGCGCTGGCTTCTGGTATGTTGCTGTACGGCATGTCTATGTTCTACGGTGTGACCGGCACTTTAGAGCTGCAAAAACTCGCTGCCATTGTTGCAGAGGGTAAGATAGACAACAGCCTATTAGTATTTGGCTTGGTTTTTATCATGGTTGGACTGGCTTTTAAGTTAGGCGCAGTGCCGTTTCACATGTGGATACCCGATGTCTATCAAGGTGCGCCCACTGCTGTGACCCTATTTATCAGTGCCGCGCCGAAACTTGCTGCCTTTGCTATGCTTATGCGCTTGCTGGTTGATGGACTCTATGGCTTACATGCAGACTGGCAAGCTATGCTAATCATTCTCGCCATCCTCTCTATGGGCTTGGGTAATATTGTTGCGATTGCGCAAACCAATATTAAACGCATGTTGGCTTATTCCACCATTTCCCACGTTGGTTTTTTGATGCTTGGTGTATTGACGGTAACCAGCGATGGCTACAGTGCCTCTATGTTCTACACCATTGTTTACGCACTCATGAGCATGGGCGGTTTTGGCATGATTATATTGCTCAGTCGTGCTGGGTTTGAAGCTGAAAGATTGGAAGATTTTAAGGGCTTAAATGAACGCAATCCTTGGTATGCGTTTTTAATGATGATTTTAATGTTATCAATGGCGGGCGTGCCGCCGATGCTCGGTTTCTGGGCAAAATGGTCAGTACTCAGTCAAGTTGTTGCCAGTGGCTTTATCTGGTTAGCGGTGCTTGCGGTGATTTTCTCGGTAATTGGGGCTTTTTATTATCTGCGCGTTATCAAATTCATGTATTTCGATAAAGCAGAGGATACGGCGCAAATTGTTGTCAATACAGATATGCATATTGCTATTAGTATCAATGGGTTAGGTATCTTGGCACTGGGTATTTTTCCGCAATCCTTGTTACAAATTTGTATAAATGCTTTTTAATTGTTGGTACATCTCAGGCGTATCCACATCTTGTAAAACATGCGCATTTGGCATTGCCACTCGTTTGATGTACTGCGGGTGCGCATCAATAAAGCCCCGGCATCCTCCCATCTCTCGATAATCTAAAATGGCGATTCGGTGTTGGCTAGAAATTAGCACTGGATTGCCGCGTTGCCCTGCAAACTCTGGCACTAAGATAGCGTCGCTTTCAACCTGCGCGAAAGCATCTAGCAAAAAATCTACATCTTCTGCTTGCAACAAAGGCTGATCTGCCAAACACAGTAAAAACCCATCCGCATCGTTCGCCGCTGCATGAGCCAAGCCGTAATGTACAGAACTCATGCGCCCTGCCGCGTAATCAGCATTAAACAATAAATTCACTGGCAAGCCTTGTAAGATTTGCGCGGTGTGTTGAATGTCATGTCCTAGCACTACAGATATTCCGCACACTTTTGTGTGCAGCAACATGTCAACCCGATTCCGCAACATAGGGCTACCGCTGATGGGTAACAATAATTTGTTCGCTGTTCCCATGCGTCGGGACAAACCCGCAGCCAATAAAATTGCGTGAACTGCTTTACACTGTATTGTCATATCAATTTTGATGATTATACTCGCGCCCTTCAGAAACTGTATTTTTTACCTATTTTACTCATTTTTCTTATTTAATTGTTTTATATGCTTTGCATGGTGACAATTTTCAGATTTTCGATTCTTTTTGCGGATGGTAAAAAAACAAATATGCAAAACAATAAACCCTGTTGGGTGATTAAAATCGGCAGTGCCTTGATTACTGCTGAAGGTAAAGGGCTGGACGAAGTTGCGATTGAAAGCTGGGTGGCACAAATTGCCGCCCTGCGTCAACAAGGCATTCAAACGCTCATGGTCTCTTCCGGTGCGGTGGCAGAAGGTATGGCGCGACTGGGTTGGTGGCAACGTCCCAGCGAATTATTTAAGCTGCAAGCCGCCGCCGCTGTAGGACAAATGGGCTTAGTGCAAACCTATGAGTCTTTTTTCCAAAAATACGGCTTGCAGACTGCGCAAATTCTGCTCACCCATGACGATTTATCTAATCGTGAACGCTATTTGAACGCCCGTAGTACGCTCTGTACCTTGCTGGACTTAAATGTCGTGCCGATCATTAATGAAAACGACACAGTGGCAACGGATGAAATCCGTTTTGGCGACAACGACAGTCTGGGAGGCTTGGTGACTAATTTAATTCAAGCGGATCGTTTGGTCATTCTCACTGATCAAGCAGGCTTGTATAATAAAGACCCGCGTAAACACAGTGATGCCGTGCAGGTGCGCGAGGGTTTTGCGGGTGATCCGGCATTGTTGGAAATGGCAGGTGCCAGCGCCGGCGCGTTAGGCCGTGGCGGAATGCGTACCAAGCTGCTGGCAGCGCGGCTGGCGGCGCGTTCTGGTGCTGACACGCTGATCGTTTCGGGACGCGAACCGCAGGTGTTGCAGCGCGTCGCGCAAGGCGAGGTAATAGGTACGCTGCTAAGTGCCCAACAAGCCCCGATCACGGCGCGTAAACGCTGGCTGGCTTCACATTTACAAATGCGTGGACGCTTACATCTGGATGCTGGCGCGGTGCGGATGTTGCGCGAACAAGGTAAAAGCTTGTTGGCGGTCGGCGTAAAGCGTGTTGAAGGTGAATTTGAGCGCGGTGAAATGGTAGCTTGCTTTGCGCCCGATGGACAAGAGGTCGCACGCGGTTTGATGAATTATAATTGCGTGGAAACACAGAAAATTTTAGGGCAGCCTAGTGTTAAAATTATCGAATTACTCGGATATGTCGATGAACCTGAGTTAATTCATCGAGATAATCTCGTGTTAGTTTAACTTCCAACTTCAATATAGTGATTGATACATTATGAAAACCTTACGCTATCTTATTCCTTTAGGTGTTTTTTTAATTTTAGTGGTGTTCTTGTATGTTGGCTTAGGTTTAAATCCGCGTCAATTAGATTCAACTTTGATCAATCAAAAAGCTCCAGACTTTCTTTTACCGAGAGTCAATAAAGTGACAGAAACCATGACTTCAGAAGCATTTCAAGGTAAAGTTTCTTTATTGAACGTATGGGCTTCTTGGTGCGTATCATGTCGCCAAGAACATCCTTTGCTCATGCAATTGGCGAAACAAAAAACTGTGAGTTTGTATGGCTTAAACTGGAAAGATCAATTGCCAGATGCGCAGACTTGGTTGCGCCGCAATGGTGATCCCTATCTTGCCAGTGCCTTTGATAGCAACGGACGAACAGGGATTGATTATGGCGTGACGGGAACACCGGAAACCTTTGTGATTGATAAACAAGGCGTGGTGCGTTATAAACATGTGGGACCCATTAGTGTGCAGCAGTTTAATGAAATTCTGTGGCCTATGATTCAAGAATTGCAAGAACAACCTGCTACATGAATTAACCCCTGATTCTTTAATCTTACCTGTAAGCCTGACAGATTGTAGAAATCTGTCAGGCTTTTCTCTGTCCTTAAAGAACAGATGTGCAAAATCTTTAATTTTTCCTTTACTGCACAATACCGCTTAAGCTGCTCAGGTTATTGATGGCTGCACCTGCACAAGCGAGGTTTTTATTGCGCTCAGGTGACTTTGCCCACAGGATTTTTACCCCCGAAGCATCTACTTGGTAGGTAATGCTGCCATTTTGAAAAGATAAGGTGTCGCCATTAAGCTTAAATGCGGCGTGGGTGTTGTCGCGGCTGGTCGGGAAATTCATGTCTAAGTTACTCGCGTTCACTCCGTAGCGATATTGCAAATAGCCGGTACTGGCGGTCAAATTGGCAGAGGCGCAGACAGACAATAATTTTCCTTCGCGGGCGACTAGACAACTGAATAACACTTTTTCTGAGGCATCACACAGATTAGCAACAGCTACCGGTGCCGTACTCGCATTAGGCTCGGCGGGTGTTTCTTTTTTCTCGCCACCCATACAGCCGCCCAAGGCTAAAGTGCCGACAGTGGTTAAGAGTAATAATGTTTGTTTCATGGTCATTTCCTTAGATTCGCTCAAGTGAAGTTAGACAGCAAAGCAACATGCTTTGAATCCTCTATAGTTTACACGCAAAAATGCTGAGGACAAACTAACGCCGTGCGCGAAAAAAATCGCGTAAGCGTTGTGCAGATAAGTCTGCTAATACGCCGCCCATCACCCGTATCTGATGGTTATGCCGAGTGTCTTGCAACAAATCAAAAACACTGCCAGCCGCACCTGTTTTAGGATCAAAGGCAGCAAATACCAGTTGTTCAATACGAGCGTGAATCATTGCTCCAACACACATGGGGCAGGGTTCTAAAGTGACGTACAAGGTACTACCGGGCAGGCGATAATTACCCACTATTTGCGCCGCCTTGCGGATCGCTATAATTTCTGCGTGGGCACTCGGATCACGCGCTCCGATAGATTGATTCCAACCTTCTGCAACACATTGGTTATTTTGCACCAAAACCGCGCCTACAGGCACTTCGCCTTGTTGGGCGGCGCATTCAGCAAGGCGCAAAGCAGCTTGCATCCAATGCTCGTGGGAAGAAAAATCGTTCACAGGCTTCTACTTGCTCTTCACAGTCTTATGCTATATGTTTATACAAGTCACGGAGACACCTTTATGCTCATACCCGCTAGAAACTGCATTTTTACTGTATGATCGTTATTATCGCCCCGCCTGCAACTGCTCTCAGGGATAGTGATTAAGGGCTTAAAACCCAAGCCTATGTATCAAACCTCTGAAAACGCCGAAAAACTTTTTTGCTCATAGAAAAATCAATAACTTACGTGAATACGCTGTAGCTAAAGTCAACGGCTTACACATTTCTACAGCGTTTTCAGCAAACCTGATAAAGCAAAAAATGCAGTTTCTAGTGGGTATGAGTATAATTAAAAGTATCTCTAAGAGTAGTTTTAGGCGCGGTGCAGTAAAATATCCTCTGGACCGCACAAGCTGACTGCATTATCTTCGCTATTCCATTTTTATCAAGCCATTTGGGGTAAGTTGTTATGACCCGAAACAATATTCGCGTTCCTTCTTCGCCATCCGTTGAACCCTATGATCCCAAAACCCGTGCGATTGGTGGCATTGTTTTATTCTTACTGATGATGCTGCTTTATGCAGTCTTAAAAGCACTGCTCGGCATTTCTTCAACGGGTGCAGCCTACGCCCTACGTGCGCCGTTACCCGACGAAGTCAAGGCTGCACAAGCGGCTATGGCTAATGCAGCTCCGGCAGCCCAGGCAGCTAAATCAAAATACCCGATTATCAATAAATTCGTATTTTTAGATTTGAATGGCAAACCGATGGAAAATGGCTTAGGCACGATTGAATTAGCTGGCATGACCAACAGCAGCGATTCCAGTTCAAGTACCGATACTACTTTTGATGGAACAGACGGCAAAGAATGGTATGTTCAAGCTGCCAGTTTCAGAGAACTTTCTCGTGCTAGAGAAATGCAGAAAAAACTGAAAAATAATGGTTTCGCCACAAAAGTTCTTAAAATTGGCGATTGGTACGCTGTGCGTCTATTGCCGCTGGCTTCCAAAGGCGAAGCGACACAACAACTCCGTGCTTTACGCCGCATGGGTATTCAAGGACAACGACGCCAGATAAAATAGCTCATGCTCCGCATTTCTGCATCTATTTCTTAATAGTAAGAAAATCCTTAAGCAAAAAGAGGCTTTTACTTATACTTTGCATGGTCACGTTTTCGAATTTTTGCTTCAGGGTACTTAACCCAACAGGGCAGCGACTAAGTTTTTTTGCTAGCTCCCAAGTGCCGCTTTGGGAATTCATGGCTTGCCAGCGTTGCTGGCTGTTGGTACTGACCGCAACGCGGTCAAGACAGGATTCCCATGCGGCGCATGGGAACCAGAAATCTATCAAGCCAGCATCAGCGGCTTAGGCACACATGCGCAATTCAGCGTCAAAG
>CAZOSP010000044.1:0-2302 GCA_964582525.1 uncultured Thiomargarita sp.
GAGACCTTCTCTCATCTTTAATACAGCATGGAAAGCTCTCGCTTTCCTTCAGGACGCACTAAGGTAGGCAACATCTTTTTGGTAACCCTTCAGACCCCCCACAACTTGCATAACACCCCGCACTTCTGGCAAAGTATACACCATGATACTCACCCCCCACAGCCTCCAACAACTTGGACGAAAACTACATCTTCTCTCTGGATGAAGATAGCGTTAAGCGGCTGTGCGTCACCGTGATCAGCGACCTCAAAGAAGTGCGAGAGCGGCTCAATCAGGATTCCACCAACAGCTCCGTACCGTCTGGCAGCCAACCGCCGTGGTTTCATCTGCTGCGGAAAATACAAAGGATGAAGAAGAGGAGGACGATACACCGATTCCGCCTCCCGATGATAAGGATGACAGCGACGAGTCAAGCACCCAGAAAACGGATACCGAGTCTGACAAAGCCGCCAATAAGTTTTTGGATTTTAAGTACTTAAAGATATCCCTGAGCGTAGTTTCAGGCAGGGTGCAGTATATAAACGGTTTTCTTAGCCTGATGCGTATGGCATCTATGCTGCCGACTGCCCGGTGATTCGGTAGTATTTTTCCTGCAATTCTGCCTCAGTTTCCACATGATTGGGGTCTTTAGGAATGCAATCTACCGGGCAAACATCCACGCATTGCGACGTTTCATAATGTCCCACGCATTCAGTACACAAATCGGGATTAATTTCATAAATTTCCTCCCCCTGACTGATCGCCTCATTGGGGCATTCTGGTTCGCATACATCGCAATTAATACATTCATCAGTGATATAAAGTGCCATAGTCAATGTCCTTCGCTAGAGAATTAATGTTCAACTTCAGTCTGATCGACAGCCTAGTTTGGTGCGCAACGCCTGATTCACAATAGGATCGACAAATTGATCGACCGAACCGCCAAGTTTTGCTACTTCTTTGACTAGGCTTGAAGAAATATAGGTATAGCGTGTCGCTGTGGGTAAAAAAATGGTTTCTAAATGCGGCACCAGCGCACGGTTCATGCTGGCTAATTGAAACTCGTATTCAAAGTCAGACACGGCGCGCAAGCCCCGCACCAGCACCAGCACCTCGCAACGCACAGCAAATTCTGCCAGCAGGCAATCAAAGCCGCAAACAGTCACATTGTCAAGATGGGAAAGTACCTGTTTGGCTAAATCAACACGGGTATCCAAATCAAACAAAGGCTTTTTGGCGGGGCTGGCAGCGACAGCGACCACGACTGAATCAAACATGCTGGCAGAACGCGCTACAATGTCGCCATGTCCGTAGGTGATGGGATCAAAGGTGCCGGGGTATAGGGCTTTAATTTTCATAGCGATTTCCGTCTTAGGCAAGAAAACGCTAAACTATACCTGAGCTTGCCCGCTGAAGGCAAACGCTGCGGCTAAGATGAACTATCCTCGGTTTGAGATGCGACCGGCTTTTTTGTCCATGCCGCTGGGCTTAAACTTCTGCTTTTGAGGATCGTGGTTTGCTCGGGCGTTGCTGTCTGCCCGCTCGCAATGACGGGATTTATAGCCCTTCAATATTATCTAAGCTCTTGACGTGACGCAGATGCTGCACATCGCCCCAAGTATGCAGCGTCCACTCGCCAGATTCATATACAAACCAATTAAAGCAGGTGTTTAAGGCGCGAAAATGGCGTTTTTGCTGGATTGGTACGCCGAGCGTGGTTTTCAGCATATTGCCTAACACGCCGCCATGCGTGACGACCAGAATATTCTCTCCGCTGTGCTGTTGGGCGAGTGCCGTCATACAGTCTAGGCAACGCTGCATAAATTGCCGCGAGCTTTCGCCTTGAGGAATGATATAATCAACATCGCTTGTGTATTTTTCTAAGATTTCAAGTTGTTGCGTGTCTGCTTCAGCCATCACAACGCCTTGTAACACGCCCAAATCGCGCTCGCGCAAACAACTTTTGGTATGAATATGCAAGCCGGTGCGCTGCGCGAGAAACGCCGCAGTATCTACCGAACGGCGCAAATCGCTGCTGTAGAGCGCGTGATAATCCAAATTTGGCAGGTGTTCGGCAACTGCCTGTGCTTGGGTGATGCCTAACATATTTAATGGCGTGTCCAGGTGTCCTTGAATACGCCCTAAACGATTCCAATCAGTTTCGCCGTGGCGAATTAAATACAAATGTGTTTTTGACATCAATGTTTCTCCACTTTGGCACGCTTGTGGGAGTGCTAATCTCCCGATTAGCACCGCCGCCGCAGGCGACGTGAAACGGCTACGCCGTGCTGGGAGTGCTAATCTCCCGATTAGCACCGCCGCC
>CAZOSP010000044.1:2402-27598 GCA_964582525.1 uncultured Thiomargarita sp.
CGTGAAACGGCTACGCCGTGCTGGGAGTGCTAATCTCCCGATTAGCACCGCCGCCGCAGGCGGTGTGAAACGGCTACGCCGTTCTGGGAGTGCTAATCTCCCGATTAGCACCGCCGCCGCAGGCGGCGTGAAACGGCTACGCCGTTTGAGCTAAGTCTTACGATTAGCTCTCCCAGAAATAGGGCAAGCCCTCCATCCTCTTCACTGACACATAGACAACCAACAATCTATCTAATTCACACCACTTTTAACCTGCAAGTAACCAATCACGGTTTTCACCAAAGCGCGTAACACTTCGGGCAAATCTTCAGTAATGCCATCAAAGACCTCTTTTTGTAAAAACAACACCATGCCATCAGTACGCGCCACCGCATCCGCCATGCGCGGCGAATCATCAAACAAGCCTAGCTCGCCAAAGAAATCATTTTCACTCAATTCGCCCAGTAGCTGTTCGCCGCGCTGTATGCCGATATTGCCGGAAGCTACGATGTACATGCCATCAGGTGTGTCTCCCATAGAAAACAATTTTTCGCCTTTAATAATTTCTTGATCTTCGCAGGTTTCTGCAATGGTCAACAGCACTTCGCCGGGCAAATCGGCAAATAGTTTGACTCGTCTGAGCAACATGACTTTTTCTGTAATATCCACGCTAAATCCTTTGGCTCGAGCGGAGGAATGTAGGATACGTTCTAACCAGTTATCTTCTAATTCAGTTAAACGCTGCAATACTGCTTGAGCCTCTTTTGCGCTCTTAATTTCTGGATTTTCTTCAAAAACAGCAATGGCTTGGCGCAATTCTTTGTCTTTTGTTTGGCTGTCTAAAAATTCTAAGGCTGTGGCATGACGTGAGGCAATTTCTTGGGTGGTTTTTTCATGCAGCAAGGCGGGAATAACGCCGCTCAGTTCTACTGATTGCATTGCTACATCAAACCAATATAACAAACGCGCTTCTGCCATGCGCCGCCGTTGCACTATTTCTAAATGTACTGATTCTGACAGTGATTGAATTTGGCTGGCGGCTTTTAATAAACGCACCGTACCTGCCTCTTCTAATGCGCATTGACGCGCTTGGTGTGCCAAAAAATTACTATTTGACTGGCGTTTAGAACGCATGGCGCAGGCTTTGGCTAAAAAGGTGCGGGTGATGACTGTGCCTTCTTTTGCTGCAAAAACAATTGCTTGATCGGCTATTTCGCCATGGATGGCGGTTAAAATACGCACGGCTGCGCGGGCTATATTTTGCGCGTCACTGGTGAGCAAGGGCTGTAAATGTGGCACAACAGGCGTGCCTAGCTGAATGAGCGTGCGGCTGGCATACAAGGACACACGCCCTTTACCCAGTTTGCTCATCAGTGCTGGAATGAGATGATGATTTTGTTGATCAGCAATAGCCCACATGGCGGCAATGCTGACTGTTTCATTTTCATCATGCAGCAAAACATCAAGCTCCGCTTCCAAATTGCCAATATTAAGCGCACTAATCGCATACGCCGAACCGCGCCGCATATAAGCATCCGCACTAAAAACCATAGCTTTCAAAGTGCTTGCCGCAGCAATCAGGTTGTCCAAGTTGCCATAACGCATCAGCACCACCACCGCGCCCGCTCGCGCCAACGGCAGCGGGCTATCCAACCAACGTGGCGCAAGCGGCGCGATTTGCTGCGGGGCTAACACACACAGGGTTTTTAATAGCCACCATAGTACTTTGCCATCTTCTTCAATGTCTAAACGTCGCAGCAAGAGAGGCACGACACGGGTATCGCGTAGCTGATGTACGGCATGTACAAAATCGACTCGAATATCAAAATAGGCTGAATCCAAATGCGCATAAGCGACTTGAGGAACGCGCTCGGCTTGCGATTTTTCTAGCAAAGTAAAGCTGAAACGCACCGTATCTATGTCTTTGTCTTTGAACGCCATTTCGGCGATATTGAGAATATTGTCGCGGTTGCTTAAATTAGAGCCATTGGCAAATTCTTCAGAATCGAGACTAGAAAGGCTGAAGCGTTTAATTTTAATCGCCTCCTCCAGCGTATCTTGATAGGTTTTAGTCACCTGATGCGCTGCCCATAGCCAAACCACGCAGGCGAATAACATCAACACCGCAACTGCTGGCAAGCCTAGTTGTCCCGCTACTAACCACAACAAAATCGCCCCTAACCCTGCCCCTACATAGCCAGCAGCAGTGATTAAAAATTTACCCTCACGACGAATTTGCGCCGGCAATGGCTTCATGGCAATTTCGCGCCCCACCGAGAAAAAGCTAAAACGAAACACATTTTCTCCGAGTCGCACCAAAGCCGCTGTCCAGAGCATGGGCAACGCCATTAATGCTAAACTAGACAGCCCGCAAAACACCGGAATTACGGATAATAAACCGGCTACGCCGACCCATTTCAACAAACTTTGCGTGCCGGCAATTTGCAACACCAGCATCAACACATTGGACAGCCCATAAAAAGGTCCCATAAAAGAGCCTATCGCCGCCTGATCCTGATAGGTTTTACTTAACTCTGATTTCAGCGCGTAGTCAGCGAAAGTATCCACCACCATCAACAAAAACGTACACAAGGCAATATAACGAAACAGCGGATAATTCAACGGCGACTGCCCTTTAGCATTGCGTTTAGCGGGCACTGGCAGCGGATGCAAAAAGAAAAAACAGACCGATGCGGTACAAATCATTAATGCCAATAAATACAAGGGGGCTTGGCTATCCATGTTGGCAATAATCAGCGGAATGGCTAAACCGGTCAGCAAACCGCCCAGATTACCCGCTACATTGATCCACATGACCAACCGCTTAAAACGCCGCACATCAAACGCATCCGCTATCGCATTCAGCGACACCACAATTAACATGACGGGAATGGCAGACAGCCACAGGCTAAAAACAAAAGGAAACCAAGCCCAATTAAATTGCAGCAGCAAATGCCCCAGCAAGACACTGACACCCGCGACCATAAAAATTAAAAAATTAATTTTTGCCGACCCCTTAGAAGCCAGGGGCGTGATGGATAAAGTAATGAACAAAATAACCGCAGTTTGGGCGAGGAAAAAATGCGGCAACAAATGCGTGGGGTAATTAGACAGCAACAAGACATCAATGTAAGTGCGACTGATGGTAATGCCTGCCCAAGCTGCGATATTTAGCGCGATGGCAACAACAATCGGAGAAGCAGGGCTAATTCGCATAAGGTTTTTTTGATTAAGTGATATAAAGTTATGGTCAATAAATGCGTTATTGCCTGCATTTATGAATAATGTGGAGATTTATACTGCGCCTTACCTGAAACCTGCGCTTAGGCATATTTTTAACGACTTAAAATCTAATAAATTGAGATAAAACGGGATAAAGCAAAAAATGCAGTTTCTGGCAGCTATGAGTATATTAGGGGGCGATTGACGAATACAAAGCAGGCATTTTAATCGGATGTTTTAGAGTTTGCACTTAAATCGTCAAAACGCATAGGTTAAATTTTTTTCATCAGCCCCAGCAAGCTTATAAGAACCAAAATAAAACCTTGACACTCTGGTCACAGATAACTAAAATTCCTCGCCTTCACGTTGAGACATCTCGTTTTACAAAGGCTGTTCCGGCTATGTAGCTCAGTTGGTTAGAGCGCGGCACTCATAATGCTGAGGTCGGTGGTTCAAATCCACCCATAGCCACCATTTCCTACCTTTCTTGCTGTTTTATCCCATCCCAAAAAACCAAGCAAAACGCGGCTTTTGCTAGTGCTGCCGCGCTCCGCCTGAAACGGCTGTTATTGAGTATCATCTCTCGCACGATTTTTTGTGCGCCACCTATTTCACGGTATAACCGCGTGCTTCTAAACAGGCACTCATTGCCCGTTGATAGTTTTGCTGCGCTTGCGCATTAATCCCTGTTGCTTGGCTGGGATCAAAACCGGTCTTGTCTGCTCCCCAACGGTGACATTCATACTCATCCCGCGCTTGTTGTTCGGCGGTCTGCCCTTGCTGCGGATAAATATAGAGTTGCTGGCTGGGCGTTGCGGGCACGACTGGCGCAGCATGAGTGATCTCTACAGGAGATGCCGCCACCTGATAACCTTGCGGATGCGCCACGTAATAGGTGTTATTGACTAGATAATACGGGCGACCATTGAGATTGATCAAGCTGTAGCCGTAAGGCAGCGTGGCAACCACCGCGCCTTGCGGGGCGTTGACAACAACGAAGCCTTCGTCGTGCGGGCGATAAAAGCGACCGCCCTGGTAAAAATATTCCAAGCCATGAATGAGCAAACGCGCAAAACCAAACGGCAGATGGGGGTGATAATTATGTGGACGGGATGGGCGATGCGGGCGATGATGTCCTCGCGGTGGTGGTGCGTAATACCCGCCGCCGGGTCTATGGCGACCTGAATGTCCGCCGCCGTGACGCGGACGGTGACGATCTCCGCGATCTCCGCGATGACGATCACGGTCACGTCCGTGCGGGCGATCACCGCGATGATGGGGTGGGCGATGTGCCAGTTCTTTATTGGCGAGTTGTTTCAGCTTGTCTCCCTCAGCATAGATTTCTGTACTTAAAACACTGAGCAAAAATAAACTGATACCCAGTACCCAATAGATGCTGTTTGTTCTATTCATGTTGACTGTCCCCTATGGATTTTCAATCATTTCTCAAAAGATGAAAAACGTCCTTGTTGCTCGCGGGTCAAGGTGTAAAAATTTGACCCGCAGGTGTTTTCTCGTTCTCACGCTCCCGCGTCACTGTCTCGGGTTAGAATTGGGATTGCAAATCTGCATCCACAAATTTAAGTTTGGCAAAAAGCCATTCATCAACAAGGAGGCGGGAATGCCCACGACTTTTAGACAAAAGCCTTAATCGCGTTTGCTGTCATCACGATTTGTTCTTCGGTGAGTTCTGGGAACATCGGCAAGGATACCAAACGCGGTGCGATGCGCTCGCTGACAGGACACTGCCCCAGGCCTTTATTCATGCCCGCATAAGCCACAGTCAAATGCAGAGGCACGGGATAATGAATGCCGCTGGCGATGCCTTGTTGTTGTAAATGCGCCATTAATTCATCACGTTTGTCGAGCAAAATCGGGTAAATGTGATAAATGTGTTTAGCCCACTGCATTTCGCTGGGTACTGTCACTGCCGCTACGTCCGCCAGCAAGGCATCGTATTTTTTCGCATGAGCATGACGCGCAGCATTCCAGCCGTCTAAGTATTTCAATTTGACATTCAATACCGCGCCTTGCAAGCCGTCCATACGCGCATTCCAGCCGACAATATCGTGATGGTATTTTTGCGACTGCCCATGATCGCGGAACATGCGCATCCGTGTGGCTAATTCGTCGTCATTGGTGGTGACAGCACCCGCTTCGCCATAAGCACCTAAGTTTTTGCCCGGATAGAAACTAAAGCAACCGGCATGACCCAAAGAACCAGCACGTTTACTTTTATATTCAGAGCCTTGCGCTTGCGCTGCATCTTCTACGACAAACAGATGATGGCGTTTGGCAATGTCTAAAATCGCATCCATATCAGCACATTGTCCATACAAATGCACTGGAATAATGGCTTTGGTTTTTTCTGTAATCGCCGCCTCGATTTTGTTTGGATCCAGGTTGTAATAGGTTTCGTCCACATCCACAAATACCGGTGTTGCGCCGCTAAAACTAATGGCTTCTGCGGTAGCAATAAAGCTATTCGCCGCAGTAATCACTTCGTCACCAGTACCCACGCCTAAACCGAGCAGCGCGACCCATAGGGCTTCAGTGCCGCTACCGACACCAATCGCATGTTTAGCTTGGCAATATTGGGCAAAATTTTTCTCAAATTCTGCCACAAAAGGACCGCCCGCAAAGGCGGTATTGTCTAAGACTTTTTGCAATTCAACAGCAATTTCTTCACGAATGCTTTGATACTGCGCTTTCAGATCAAGAAAAGGGACGTTCATACAGGTTTCCTTATCAGGGGGTTTAGAGAGGTAAAAAACACTTAACGGAGAGCGACTCAGTTTGAGAGCGGTTTATACTCATAGCCGCCAGAAACTACATTTTTTGCTTTATCAATTTTCATCTAAATGCTCGGATTTTAAGGACTTAAAAACATCCCTGAGCGCAGGTTTCAGGTAGGGCGCGGTTTATTTGTACGGATCAGCATCCTGCAAATAGGCTATTAAAGCCGCACTTTGCGGGTGCGCAAGCAGCCACGCTTTAATATCGCGGATTTTCGCATAATTCTCAGCACCAAACTTCTGCACATAATGCCGACTAAGATTTTCGCGGCTCAATTCTTCGCGCACCTGTTTTTGCCAAGCCTGCGTAAAAATGCGGTACACCTCATCATGCAAATGGCGATCTTTTAAAGCCAGCCATTCATTTTGGTCAAACCACACGCCACCGCATTGACCGCAATGATCCAAAGTAATCTCAGTAGCGCGTCCGAGCTTATATTTCAGTAATAAATGATCGCACTGCGGACACAGTTTAGCGCGTTTCACCGTGACCGCTTCAGGGACTTCGCCCGAAGGCATTTTTTCCGGCAAAATTTCGCGCTGCCTATCTCGCCAAGCTTGATAAGCATTCAAGCCGAGCCAATGTCCACCGCAGCTATCGCAGTGCTGCGTCCATAAATTCGGCTCCAAAGCAACATCGCTTAATTTCACCGTTTTACATACCGGACAGTCCATCTTTGTTCTCCCTACAACGAACGTATTAATTGAGCTGGATTGCCAGCCACAATGCTATTTGCTGGCACATCTTTAGTCACCACACTGCCAGCACCGACCAGTGCGTTTTCGCCCACCGTGATACCCGCCAGCAAGGTCGCGCTCGAACCAATCGACGCGCCTTTTTTCACCACAGTGGGCAAACATTCCCAATCGGCTTCGGTTTGCAAACTGCCATCAGGATTCGCCGCACGCGGGTACCTATCATTAACGAAAGTCACGTTATGCCCGATAAACACATTGTCTTCAATAGTCACGCCTTCGCAGATAAAACTGTGGCTAGAAATTTTACAATGCTTGCCGATTTTCGCACCTTTTTGAATTTCCACGAACGTGCCAACCTTGCTGCCATCTCCCACCTCGCAGCCATAAAGATTAGTAAAATCATAAACTTTAGTGCCTTCCCCCAGTTTTACATCGGGGCTGATTTTGCACAATAGCGGAGCTTCGCTCATAAACATCTCCATTCAAGGGTTGTGATAATGCCCTAAGTTACACCAAGCCTAAGCTGAATAGACCAGCAATACAGAAAAAAACGGTAGCCGGATGTTCGACAAGAACTATCGATTTTTATCCTCCCGCTTTGTACTCATATAGCGAAAATATATCATTTGCAAAAGTTAATGTAAGCTAAGACCTTCTAGGTTTTGAAAACCTAGAAGGTCAGAATCCTATAACTTATGCACTTTAGCTATAGTTAGCACAGATATTCAAACAAACCCTGCAACCAGCGTTGTCTCGCAGCAAAGTCTGCTAGTTTTTGCTGAATGCGTAAATTGTGTTCAGCATCTAATTGATAAACCCTAGGTTGTTGTTGTATCAACTGAATCACTTTGCTGGGATCAATCGGCGGCTCGGCAATAAATTGAATGCGTCCGCCGTGTTCGCCCAATTCAATTTTCTTCATGCCCAGCGGTGTGGCTTGTAATTTCAATGCAGTGATTTCAAACAAATGCTTTGCGGCTTCCGGCAATAAACCAAAACGATCAATCAATTCAACTTGAATTTCTTGCAGTTCTTCTACAGAATCGGCGCCGGCAATGCGTTTGTAAAGAATCAAGCGCGTATGTACATCGGGCATAAAATCTTCGGGTAACAAAGCAGTGACACGTAAATCCATTTCTGTGCCATGATCTAAAGGACGGTCAAGCTGTGGTTGCTTGCCTTGTTTCAAAGATTCTACAGCGCGTTCTAATAATTCTGTGTAAAGGCTATAGCCGATTTCTTGCAAATGTCCGCTTTGTTCATCACCTAATAATTCACCCGCGCCACGAATTTCTAAATCATGGGTTGCCAACGTAAAACCAACCCCTAGTTCTTCTAAGGAACTCAACGCCTCTAAGCGTTTCACCGCGTCTTGCGTCATGGCTTTTTTGGGCGGCGTAATCAAATAAGCATAAGCGCGGTGGTGCGAGCGTCCGACGCGCCCGCGCAGTTGGTAGAGCTGCGCTAAACCAAAGCGGTCAGCACGGTTGATAATGATGGTGTTGGCACTGGGTACGTCAATCCCTGTTTCGATGATGGTGGTGCAGACCAACACATTGAATCTACGGTGATAAAAATCTTGCATGGTTTGTTCTAGTGCGCGTTCCGGCATTTGTCCGTGAGCGACCTGCACTTTTGCTTCGGGGGCAAATTGTTGGATTTCTCGCGCCATTTTTTCAATGCTTTCGACATCGTTGTGCAGAAAATACACTTGTCCGCCGCGCCGCAATTCGCGGTGAATGGCTTCAAATAACACCGGCTTGCGCCATTCTTGTACGAAGGTTTTGATTGCCAAGCGTTTTGACGGCGGCGTGGCGATAATCGACAAATCGCGCAAATCGGCTAACGCCATGTTCAGCGAGCGTGGAATCGGCGTGGCGGTCAGGGTTAAAATATCGACTTCGGCGCGTAATGCTTTGAATTTTTCTTTTTGACGCACTCCAAAGCGGTGTTCTTCGTCAATGATGACTAACCCTAAGCGTTTGAATTTAATATTATCTTGCAGCAGTTTATGCGTACCTATAATAATGTCTGCGGTGCCGTCTGCCATTGCCGCTAACGCCGCGTTGATTTGTTTGCTGCTGCGAAAACGCGAGAGTTGCTCGATTTTCACTGCCCAATCGGCAAAACGGTCTTGAAAATTTTGATAATGCTGTTGCGCCAGCAGTGTGGTTGGCACCAGCACAGCCACCTGTTTGCCGTCTTGCACCGCGATAAATGCCGCTCGCATGGCTACTTCGGTTTTACCAAAACCCACATCGCCGCACACCAGCCGATCCATAGACCGCCGCGAGTGCATATCTGCCAGCACCGCGTCAATCGCCGCCTGTTGATCGGGGGTTTCTTCAAACGGGAAGCCTTGCACAAAGGCGGCATAAGCGGCTTTGTCGTGCTGGAACACATGCCCCGGACGTGCTTCGCGCCGCGCATACACATCTAATAATTCAGCCGCCACGTCGCAGACTTTTTCAGCGGCTTTGCGCTTGGCTTTTTGCCATTGCGGGTTGCCGAGTTTGTGCAGCGGTGCTTTTTCCGCATCAACGCCAGTAAAACGCGAAATCAAATGCAGCGAGGTGACTGGCACATAGAGTTTGTCGCTGTTGGCGTATTCAAGCTGCAAAAATTCTGCTTGCAGTCCATCAATGTCCAGCGTTTGCAGCCCTAAATATCGCCCCACGCCGTGATCTTCGTGAACCACCGGTGAGCCGATATTCAGCTCGGTGAGGTTGCGCACCACCGCATCCGTGTCTCGTGCTGCCTCGCTTTTGCGCCGCCGCCGCTGCGCAACGCGCTCGCCAAACAACTGCATTTCAGTAATCAAAGCGAGTTTGGGATCGTCTAACAGCAAGCCCCGTTCAAGTGGCGCGACGGTCAACCCTAGCACGCTTTGGCTGGTATAAAAATCTTCCCAAGTATCAAAGATTTTGGGCTTGTTTTGTAGGTGTTTGTCAAGCAGTTCCAACAAGCTTTCACGCCGTCCGGTGGTTTCTGCACAGAGCAAAACGCGCCCGTTGAAGTTGTTAATAAACGCTTGTAATCGCGCCAACGGTTGCTCGGCGCGGGAATCGACCGGGATAGCGGGGGGAGTGTGGCTGGTAAATTCGAAAGTTCCCATGGGAGTGCTAATGGGAGTGCTAATCTCCAGATTAGCATCGCCGCCTGCGGCGGCGTGGCTGATTTGGAAATCAGCCCTCCCAGCATCGCCGCTTTCAGCGGCGTGGCTGACTTGGAAGTCAGCCGCTCCCAGCAAATCAGCCGCTCCCAGCAAGTCAGCCGCTCCCAGACGGATTTGCAGATAGACTTTGCAATGTCTAAATAATTGATCTACCGGTAAATAAATGTCAGCAGGGGGCAACAGCGGACGCTCAATGTCGTGGCGTAACTGTTCGTAACGTGTATTGATTTCAGCCCAATATTCTTCGGCAGTTTGCATCGCGCTATCCGCCAAACACAGCAGCACTTGAGCTGGCAAATAATCAAATAAGGTGTGCGTGTGGGTAAAAAATAACGGCAAATAAAATTCCGCGCCGGGCGGCGCGATTTGGTGCGTCACGTCACGATAAATCGAGCAGCGATTGGGATCGCCGACGAAAGTTTCGCACCAAGCCTGACGAAAATGCCCGATGCTGTCTTTATTTAAGGGATATTCTCGCGCCGGTAGCAGGCGCACTTCTGGCACTTCAGCGCGAGAGCGTTGTGTTTCTGCATCAAACACGCGCAAGCTGTCGATTTCATCATCGAATAAATCAATGCGAAACGGCTGCGGGCTGCCCATTGGGAATAAATCTAAAATCGAACCGCGCACTGAGAACTCGCCATGTTCCATGACTTGATTAACCGCTCGATAACCGCTCATTTCCAGTCGCGCCCGCAGCTTTTCCCGATCTAGTTTTTGTCCTTTTTGCAAAATCAAGCTATTGGCTTGCACGTATTCTTGCGGCGGCAGGCGTTGCATCAAGGTGGTCAGCGGCAGGATGAGCAAACCTTGCTGCATGTCTGGTAGCTGATAAAGGCTTGAAAGACGTTCAGAAACAATATCTTGATGGGGCGAAAATAAATCATAGGGCAGCGTTTCCCAGTCGGGAAATTTGAGCAAATTCAAGTCATCGCCAGCAAAAAAGCGGATTTCTTCGGTCAAGCGCTGCGCTGTGCGGCTGTCTTGCGTGGCGACTACCAGCAACCCTTGATGCGCCTGCATGACGCGGCTTAACGCCAGCGACGCACTGCTGCCGTACAAACTGTTCCAGATATAGCGTGGACGGGATTTGCTCGGTAGCGGGGGAGTGAAGGGTGATACGGGATTGTTCATGGCGTGATTGACTTTAGCGGCTGGGATGTGAAGCTGCGCATTATACCTGTAGCGGTTGAAAAGGTCACTGTTCTCTATACTGCGCCCTGTCTGAAACTACGCTCATGGATGTTTTAAGTGCTTAAAATAAAAGTATTTATACAATACTTTCGCCCGTTTTTGCCGGGCGCATTGCGGCAACTTATCAGTGCGCTCTAAGTGCGCTCAAGGTCAGTGGTTTGCTGCCATCATTAAAAATCACTTCAGCATTTTGCTGAACGAATTTTGGCATCCTTCATATTCAATGGTAGAATACACCAATGCTCTACTGCGTCCTTATCTTAATAACTCAAGAAATCAAGTCACTCAAGAATTTCTTAATCTGTTTATGTTTTATCATAATCATCGGCATTACCATGCAGGTAAACGCAAAGGCAAAACGCCGATGAAAATACTGACTGGAAAAGAACAAAAGAAGATTGAATGACTCTGTTGCAAAATAAACTTAAAGAAACAGCGTGAGCAAGCTCAGTTTAAAACATCCATTAAATCGATTTTTTGCAAAAAGCCATCATTAGATTATTGAATGACTACGACATCCTGTTGCCTAAAGATATTTTTTTGCCAAAAAGTGTAAACTGCTTTGGTGGGGGTATAAAGGATGCCCTCTATAAACGATATATTTTAGCTATATAAGCCGAAAAATCTGGCAACCCAGCTTTTAACCGATAAAGACTTTAAGCATGAATAGATGGAATCAACTTTCAGCGCGGGAGCAGCGCGTTCTGTTGCTCGGTGGCGCGACACTGTGCGTCATTCTCTTGTACTTTTTTGCTTGGCAGCCCTTTGTTGTGGAAAAGCAACGGCTCACGCAGCAAGTCAGCGATCAGTACGCGACTTTGCAGTGGATGCAGCAAGCTGCCGCAGACATTCAAGCCTTGCAAGCCCAGCAAATGCCCGCCGCGTCCTCGCCTGTGCAGACCTCCCTGCTGGCACTGGTGGATCAGAGTATTCGCAACGGCGCACTGAGCAGTATTAACAAACGCATCGAACCGAAAGGCGATAATCAGGTGCGGGTGGATTTTACTGCTGTCGATTTTAACCATCTGCTGCAATGGCTGACGCAATTACACAATCAACATCAGGTGAGCATCAGCAGTCTTAACCTCGAACGCCTAACACAAGCCGGGCGGGTCAAAGCCTATGTGCGCTTGGAGCGTCACATTTGATGCGGTTTTTTTACTATGCTCTGCTGATCCTGATGTTCTTGCTGGGAGCGGCTAAAGCCTTTGTCGATTATCAGCTTGAACATCTGGCTGCACAAGCCGTTCAACAAGCACAGGCTTATGCCAATATCAGTTATCAACAAATACGTTTGGTGTTGCCCGCGCAAGTGGTAGTGCGAGCCGTGCAGATACACGCGCCCGATTTTCCGCCGCTGCACATCCAGCAACTGCATTTGCACAAAATATATCGTTTTGTGCAGGCGCGAGCGCGATCACAGCCCTTTCCTGAGCATTGGCATATTTCCGCCCGCAATGCGCGTTTGTCTTTGCACGGCTTAAAAGCCTTACCCGATAACCCGGTGCTGTGGCAAATGTTGGGTTATCAAGATTATTATCTCAGCCCCGCCGAACTTTTCAGCCTCTTAGGGCAGCACATCAGCGCGACTATGGAGCTGCAAGCCCAATGGCAACCCGCAGACGGCAGACTAGCAGTACGATTGGCGGTGCGCAGCGAAAAACTCGGCGACATTGAACTGCAACTCAAAGCCCAAGGCGTTCAACAAAATGTGCATTGGCAACAGATACAGATAGAAGAGCTACAGATGACTTGGCTGCCTGCCCAATGGCTGACAAGATTGAGCCAATATCTTGGGCAAAAACAACAACTCAGTGCTGCGCAACTGCGTCAACAACTGGCGCGACAATTAATCCAAGATGGGCAAAACAGCGGTGTTTTAGATGCGCAGGCGCAAACCGCAGTGAGCAATTTTGTGCAAGATTTACAAGCACTAACATTACGCCTGCAACCGCCTAAGCCTTTTTCTGCGCAACAATTATTCGTTTTGCCCCCTCATCAATGGCAAAGCCGCTTGGGCTTAAGCTGGCAATAACTATACAAGATACAAATTTCAATGCTATATTGCGCTTGTCCCGACAAGATAGATTAGCATTGGAATAATGTGCTTTTGTGCATAGATTATTTGTCAACATTCACTTTTTAGGAGCAATACCATGTTTAAGAAACTCAGCAACATTATCTACTTAAGCCTATTAACCGCGCTGTTCAGCTTGACCGCACAGGCGGCGCAATTTGAAAGCGTTGGCGACTATATGATTCATTATAACGCCATCAGCACCAGCATCTTACAACCCGAAGTCGCCAAACAATACAAAATTAATCGCAGCAAAAACCGCGCTTTATTGAATATTTCTGTGCGTAAAAAAGGCGCAGGCAAAATGAGCCAAGACACTGCCGTTGTTGCTCAAGTCGCTGCAACAGCGACTAATTTGAATCAGCAACTACAGCAAATTGACATGCGAGAAATTCGTGAAGGTGATGCGATTTACTATATCGGAGAATTTCGTATTACGAATGCAGAAACCTTAAATTTTAAGGTGACTGTTGATGCAGAAAATCAAGGCAAAACACACGAAATCAGCTTCCGTCAAGAGTTTTTTGTGGACTAAAATGCTGCGGGTCAAGGTCTATAACCTCGACCCGCAGGTTTTGCGAGGAATGCCAGCTTTTATAAAAATAAAACGTCGCAAGTTGATAAGCTTCAAAAATTTCACGTTCCCGCATAGGAACGCTTATTACCCCAAAGGAGACTGTAGTATGTTAAAACCTAGCACTGGTTATGCTTTTTTACCCGCTTTATTGAGCCTGTCTTTACTAATGAGCAATGCCGCTGTCATGGCAGAAGAAACGCAAGAGGGTTTTGAAGCCAAACACAAGGTTGTTATTCAAATCAGTTCTGATGATCCCAGAACACATCAAATCGCCCTCAATAACGCCTTAAATTTGCAAAAAGATTTAGGCATAGATAATGTCGCTGTAGAAGTTGTTGCTTATGGACCCGGCTTAAAACTCTTCACCGGACGCAGCCCAGAAAGTATGCGTGTGCCTAGTCTTGCGCAGCAAAATATTCGCTTTTCCGTATGCGGCAACACCATCAGTCAGCTCACCGCTAAAATGGGACATCCCCCGACTTTAATTGAAGGCGTAAAAGTAGTGCCGGGCGGCGTAGTTCGCATTGTTGAATTACAAGAACAAGGCTATGCGTATATTCGCCCGTAAAATGTGTAGCCATTGCACATAACGACAAAACGGGCAGTTCTGAGCGGAACTGCCCGTTTTTTTTACAGTTGATCTTTTAGCTACAACCTCACAGGTTGTTGCCACCTGTGAGGTTAAGCATTATCGCTGTTGCTTAATCCGCTCTGCTGCTGGCGACATTTTGAGATGAAGTCTCTTTATGTTTTTCCTGCTGAATGCGTTGATAAATCTCTTCACGGTGTACAGCCACTTCTCTAGGCGCGTTGACACCCACTCGCACTTGATTACCTTTAACGCCTAACACAGTTACCGTAATCTCATCTCCAATCATCAACGACTCACCGACTCGCCGGGTCAAAATTAGCATTTCCTCATCCTCCGTGTAGTTCCATGGTGTTGCTCTGTCTGCCGAGCTTTGTTTCCTTAGGTTGAAATCCCTTCATGTATCTAGTTATAGCGCATCCCCGCCAGCCACCTAAGCGATGAATGGCGGACATACGCCGCCAATAATGACTAAGGAAAAACAGGAAAGCAAGCATAAAGGCAGCGAGATACGGAGAAATTCGTGTTAATTCAGCGGCATTAAGAGCGAAGACTGCATGATTGCGTTCCCTAAGCGGAGACAATTTGCAAGCTGCCGCGTATTTTCACAAACGCTTCACTTGCTGTAATTTAACGTACATCATAGCTGTCATTAAAGCATCGTTAAAAGCATCATGCTTGCCTAAAGTGGGCAGGTCTAAATCCTTCATCATTGCATCAAACCGCAAATCAATATGAATAGGATGAGCAATGCTTTGTTTTTTATCATAATATAAACCCGATACTTCAATTTGCCGATTGGGTAAATGAATACCTAGCCAAGGCTTGAGGTATTTATTAATCATCTTGACATCAAATTCCAAATAATAACCCACTAAAGGGCGCGCACCAATAAAATGAATAAATCTTTCTAAGGCAACTTGAGGCTCTAGGGCGTTTTCTAAGTCGCAATGGCGCAAATGATGAATTTTAATACTTTCTTCATCAATATTCGCGCTGGGTTTAATATACAGCTCTAATTTCTGGCTAGTCAGAATTTGATGATGTTTTATCTTTACCGCGCCAATAGAAAGCAATTCTGCTTTTTTACTGTTTAAGTTGGTGGTTTCACAGTCAAAACAGACCCATTCTTCTTGCGTATTATGACTCTCAAATAGAAACGCATAGTTAGGATCATTCAAAGCTTTACGCTTCAGCCAATTTTGTATCATTTGCAGCATGACTTATTCTCACTTAATCGAGTAAAATGCAGTAACAACTAGGAGACCGTTCACGCCCCCGTGCAAAACCTGACAGGTCTTCAAGACCTGTCAGGTTTTTCTGAAGGGATGTGAACGCTTACTTAACGTGTGCTTGTGTAAAAACTCATTTTTTGACTTTCAGGAGAACTATTCTAATGCCATTTCGTCCCCGTTACATCGGATTAATTGAACGCTACCGTGACCGTCTGCCGGTGCATGACGACACCCGCATTATTTCATTAGGAGAAGGCAATACGCCCTTAATTCGCCTCAATAATATTCCCGATTTATTGGGCAAATCAGTGGATATTTATGTCAAATACGAAGGCTTAAATCCCACCGGTTCGTTTAAGGATCGCGGCATGACAATGGCGGTCACTAAAGCAGTAGAAGAAGGCAGCCGAGCGATTATTTGCGCTTCAACCGGCAACACCAGCGCGGCTGCCGCGGCTTATGCGGCGCGCGCTGGGATTACTGCTTTTGTGCTGATTCCCGATGGCAAAATCGCACAAGGCAAGCTGGCGCAAGCCATGATGCACGGTTCTGTGGTGATCCAGATCAGAGGCAATTTTGACGAAGGCATGAGATTGGTCAAAGAAGTTGCCGAACACGCGCCCGTCACCATTGTCAATTCCATTAACCCTTACCGTTTGCAAGGACAAAAAACCGCCGCTTTTGAAATTGTTGAAGAACTCGGTCGTGCGCCTGATTATCATTGCCTGCCAGTAGGCAATGCGGGAAACATTACCGCACACTGGATTGGTTACTGCGAATACAGCAGCGCTGGCGGCGAACATGTCACCGAAGCCTGTGCATTCTGTGCGGGCGAAGCGCGCTGTCGTTTTGCTGGTGGTGCAATCTTGGGTAATCGCCCGAAAATGCTTGGCTATCAAGCCTCTGGTTCCGCGCCCTTTATCAACGGTGGCATGGTTGATAATCCAGAAACGGTCGCCACCGCCATTCGCATCGGGCATCCGCAAAGCTGGGATTATGCTTGGAAAGTACAAAAAGAATCGGGCGGCTGGTTTGATGCCTGTAGCGACGAAGACATTCTCCATGCACAAAAATTATTGGCAGAAAAGGAAGGCATATTTTGCGAACCCGCCTCTGCCACCTCGCTGGCGGGCGCGATGCGCGATATTAAAGTCGGCAAAATTCCGCAAGGCAGCATGGTGGTCTGTACCTTAACCGGACACGGCTTAAAAGACCCAGAAACAGCCATTAAACAAAGCACCGCGCCGGTCTTGACCATTGATGCCACTTTAGATCAAGTGAAAAAAGCCATTGTTGAGCGTTTGTAACGCAAGCAAGCGATGGCAGGTATTGCTACGCCGTAAAGACTCCCTTCATATCTCGCTAGGGAGGCGGTTCGGAAACTCGATTTTTGGAAAATATTAACCCATTGATTAACAGTATTTTTGCGATCCCCCCTTAAGGAGACACCATGAGCCATCACACAGCCCCACACATCACCGAAAAACCCCAAAAACCTCCTTTATCTGCTTGGAAAAAATGGACTTTGGGCATTGCCTTGTTACTAGGCAGCATCGGCGCGGCATTGTACGGCGTTGCATTTTTTACTGACAACAGCGAACCACAGATAGTCGCCGCGCCCGATGCCAACACGCCGAGCAAGCGTATTCAATCGATACCGCCGAGTTCCTTTATACCCGACAGTTTTAATTCTGATTATCCACCTAACCAGCAACAGCAATGGACTCCCACCGAGCAGCTAGGGATTGACTTGGGCGATTGGTCAACTTTGTTGATGAAACTGGGATTTAGTTTTGTCGTGGGATTTGCCATAGCTTACGCGCTGTCGAGTTTTCTTAAGCTAGGACTACTGCTCATGGGCAGTGCTTTTTTGTTGTTATTCGGTTTGCAATACACGGGCTTAATTGAGGTCAATTGGCAAAATATGGAACAGCATTACGATACCTTCATCGCTTGGTTGCAACCGCGTATTGGCAGCTTCCGTGAGTTTATTAGCAGCAACCTGCCTTCTTCAGTATTAGCCGCAGCGGGTTTATTGGCGGGATTTAGATTTTGAGGGATGGGCTTCAATACTACCCAAAACTCAAAACCTAGACGCTTTGAGTTTCGGGTTAGCACGCCAACATCGGAAAAGCTCGCCGCGAGCAATGTACATTCGCCAAAATACGCGATCATCGCGTATGCTGAGAAAAAATTTATTGCTATAATCTTTTCCGTTTTTAAGTCCTTAATCACTATCCCTGAGCGCAGGTTTCAGGCGGAGCGCAGTATAAATGCTAAAGATTTTCAACCAACGCATTTCTAAGTATGGCAAAATTGGTTTTTCAGGAAAATCAAAAATAAATCCATTGCCTGTAGCTAAATCGAACCGTTAAATCCGCAGGCATGACAGTCGATTTCAATCAACATCAGCAGCAAAACTTAAGCGAGAACGCCATGATGAAATTCCTACTCCCTGTTTTAATTGCTCTTTCTTTGCCATCTTTTAGCGCGACTGTACTTGCTAATAGCTCAGGCACTGTACCGCAAGTCCATGTGCAAACCAACATGGGCACTTTCACCGTAGAACTGTATCCCAAAAAAGCCCCCAAAACTGTTGCAAACTTTTTGCAATATGCGCGGGATGGTTTTTATGACGGCATGATTTTTCATCGCTTGATTAACAACTATATTGTGCAGGGGGGGGCTTATACGCAGGATTTACAAAAAAAACAGCCTATTTATCAAGCTATTAGAAATGAAGCTGGCAACGGTTTAAGCAATTTGCGCGGCACTATCGCAATGGCGCGTGAAGCTGATCCGCATTCTGCTACCTCTCAGTTTTTTATTAATCTCTCAGATAACAACAGTTTGGATTTTCGCACCCGTACCCGGCGCGGTTGGGGATATGCCGTATTTGGGCGCGTTGTAGCAGGTGAAGACATTTTGCGAGCATTTGACAATGGAAAAATCAAGCCTCAAGGCGCGTTTAAGTATATGCCGACAAAACCCATTGTTATTCAATCAATGACGGTTGATGAAAGCGCAGTGGCAACGCCTAAATTACCCGTGGTGAGCAAAGCAGAAGAAGATATGGCTAAAGAGGGTACAGATGTCGATGCGGCTGATGATGTCGATTATACCGAAGATGAAGCAATAGATGCGGCTGACTCGGCGGATGACGATTATGTGGACGATGCGGGTGATGAAAATTATGCCGAAGAAGAGGCTGAAATGATCGCTGATGCGGAAGCTGATGCGGCTGAGGAAGAACGCTTGACAACGGCAGCGACCGCATCTGCTCATAACACCTCAAGCGCACCTAAAGCGACTGGCAAATCCAGTGCTGCGCCTAAAAACTTAGTGCAACCGGGCAAAAGCCGTGTCGAAACAGCCGCAAAACATTTACCTGAACCGCCTGATATGCCTGCCGTACCCTAGCCCTTATGACTGCCGAAACCTTATTTATTGCTGATCTGCACTTGCATGAAGAACGTCCGGAAATCCTCTCCTTGTTTCTGAAATTTCTCGCCGAGCGCGCCCCACAAGCAGATAGCTTGTATATTCTAGGCGATTTATTTGAGGCTTGGATTGGTGATGACGACGACACCGCTATGGTGCAGACCATCAAAGTGGGTTTAAGGCGGTTAAGCGATCAAATCCCGGTATTTGTCATGCACGGCAATCGGGATTTTTTATTGGCAGACGGTTTTGCGCAAGAGACCGGCTGTCGGTTATTGCCAGAAACGCAAGTGATTGATTTATATGGCGAGCCAACCTTGTTAATGCACGGTGACACGCTCTGTAGCGATGATGTCGCTTATCTACAGATGCGCCAGACTTTGCGTAATCCATTGTGGCAAAAAGATTTTTTAAGCAAAAGTTTGGCTGAACGACGGGTTATGGCAGAGCAATTACGGATGCAAAGTCAAGCAGCAACGCAGGCAAAAACCGAGCAGATTATGGATGCCAATAGGCACACCGTCGTGCAAGCCTTGATCACCCACAAGGTGCGGAAAATGATTCATGGGCATACACACCGCCCGCATATTCATACATTGGTGGTGGCAGAACAAGCGTGTCAGCGAATTGTCTTAGGTGATTGGTATAAACACGGCAGCGTTTTAATGTGCAATGATGAGCAACATTGCCAATTAATCGATTATGCTTGAAACATGTTTGAAGGTGTTTGTTTTAGACGCAAAAAAACCCGCAGATGCGGGTTTTTTAATGGCTTATACTGCGCCCCGCCCGAAACTGCTTAAAACCCAAGCTTATGTACCAAACTTGATAAAGTAAAAAACGCAGTTTCTGGCGGATATGAGTATAAAGTCGTTCTAATGACTAGACAACTTCAACTGCCGTTGCTTGCAGTCCTTTGGGTCCTTTGGTGAACTCAAATTGAACACTTTGGTTTTCTTTTAAGACTTTGAAGCCTGCACCTTTTATGACGGAATAATGTACAAATACGTCTTCGCCACCATCTTGTGGTGCAATAAAGCCAAACCCTTTGGTTTCGTTAAACCATTTAACGGTTCCGTTCTGCATGATATAACCTCTAAAAACAAATAAATACACACATATTCGCAAACGCCATAAAAGCCACAGCAAATACGTCGAACACACCTAAGCACCGCTTTTGTACCTAAGGCGAGATCATTGTATACATATTTCCCTTAGAGTGTAAGCAGAAATTTGGATTTCTAAGGATTTTAACAAAACTGCAATATAAGCGTAAAAGCGTACTCTAGCTGCCAGGAACGGCACTTTTTGCGCAACCATTTAGCATCCCACGCGAAAAGAAATTGTCAAATATTCTCAATGGCAGCCTGGATACCCAGCAATACTATAGCTTGGCGGCTCAGGTCCCCCTGAATCGAAAATCCGCAAACCTGACCGTGCAAAGTATCCTGCGCCGCGCCTGAAACCTGCGCTCAGGGATATTAATTAAATGTTCAAAACTCAAGCTTACGCATTAAACGTGACAAGGCAAAAAATCCAGTTTCTGGCGGGTATGAGTATATATCCTTCCGCGTGCGCTGGCAGAGCGCGACTAGCTCGACCGCCACAGCAGCCGCTCAAAACCTAACGCCACTACCGCGTGGGTGTGCAAGCGCAATTTATCGCCATAGCTTTGTTCTAAGGTTTGCCGATGTTTTGCCAGTTGTTGTTCGGCTTGTTGGAGTTGTTCTTGAACGAAGGGCAGTTGCATGAGTTGTGCTTGGCTTTGTGTTTGTAAGTCCGCGCCGCTGAGATTAAGTTTTGGCAAACTGATGTATTTGAATTCAAATAAATGATCGAGTAATTGGTATTGTCGCATGTCGGGGCGAATGATTAAGCTTAAATCGGCATAACCGCGTTCTATGGCAGTTTCTGAATCCATGATATAAAAAATATCTGAGAACAAGCTGATTAAAAACGCGGTTTTAATCACTAATTCATTGCTCCAGCGATAATCTCGATTATCAAAGACTTTGAAATAGCGAGTTTCGATAAATTCAATTAAGGGCGTTAAATCACCACTGTGATAAAAAAAGTGCGCAGCTTCGCGTACTTGTTCTTTGCTTTCATACGTGTCTAGCAATACTTCCTGCATTCTTTCTACATACAAACGGCGGATGACTAAATTGGGGATGCGCAAGACTAAACGTCCCATGAAATCGCGTTTATCCACCGTCAACACGCCCAAGTAATACAGCAGCGATGCCATAAACGGCTGATCTTTATTGGGTTTGAGCATGGCTTCCATGCCGAATTTATCCACCCATCCGTCAATCACGGGCGGGTTTTGCGGGTTGAGGGCTTTGCCAATCAATGCTGCGCCGTGCGGTAGGTTGCCGACATAGCGGATGCGGTTGCTGTCCATGGCGAGATTGTTGTCGAGCATTTGCCGGGGATAGCTGCAATGGCGGCTGAAATGCTCCAAAAAATACAGGGCAAGCGTGGGGTTGTACAGGCTTTCGCTGGGTTCATCGCCAAAGCAGTAGCCATTGTAAAAGATGCGCATCATGTCTAAGGCTTGGTTGATGTTATCCGCGCTTAAACCGCATTCGTCACCCACCTGCTGCAAAATCGCCCTGATTTCGCTTTGCCGAAAACCGCATAAATCATAAAACTCTGGTTGCAAGCTGATGTTTTTAGAGACATTATAACCACTGCTGACATCGCTCATCACGACTGGCGAGACACCGGTGATAAATACACGGTCAATACCTTGTCCGGCACTTAAGCCTTTGACGGCTTTAAACAGGGTTTTTAGAATGCCCTCGCCATGCACCAGTGCGGGATAGTCTTCGCGCCGTGCGGTCATCACTTCGTTGGCAAAGTTGTCGTATTCGTCAATGAGCAAATACAGGGTTTTATCCAGACTGCGCACGGTCGAGACGATGCTGTGCAAGGCAATCAGCCCGTTGTCTTCTTTACTGTCAATGGGCTGCGGCAGCCGGTCGGCATAATAGCGCTTAAAGCTGCTGGCGCAGGCATTGAGATGGTCGTGCAAAGCTTGTTTGATGTCTAATAAAGAGCCGCTGCTATCTACCATAGAAAAATCCCAGCGCAGCACAAAATACTGATTATGGCGCGGGGTGGGATTTTGTCCGATAGCAAGCTGCCCAAACAGCGACTCAAAGTCTTTGGCTTTTGCTAGGTCGTAATAATTTTCCAACATGCCCAATAACAGACTTTTACCAAAGCGGCGCGGGCGCAGGAATAAAAGCTGGTCGCCGATGTCTTCTAAGTCGGCGATATAGCCGCTGCGGTCGGCGTAGTAATAGCCTTCGCGGATGATTTTGGGAAAATCGGCTAATCCGTAGGGAAATTTCATAACGTTTCCTGAAAACTTGATGGATGATGTGTCATTAGCCCACGTTGCGCGCATGGTGCTTTTTGCTACGAAAAATAAGTCCTTTGCGTCACGTCAGTCATTAGGTCAAACTGAGGCTTTTCTAAGCACTGCCGTTAATGAGAAATGACCATGCTTACCTTACATACTCGTTTTTTTTGAAATTTTAAACTCGAAAATATAATTGCATGACGGCATGACCGAGAAACTGTTAAACTGTATAGCAAGCTGTAAGATATTGGATATACTATTAAATCCCGTAACCATTTGGCATGGCTGTGGTGTAAGGATGCACGTCTCTCCCAGCAAAAACCTGTCAGGTTTCGCATGGGAGCATGAACGGTTACGTCGGATTTAACAACGGGATTTGAACGCTTATCCTTAAAATCTGCTAGATTCTTGCGTGGGGAAACTGAATACTGCACCCTGCCTGAAACGGCTCTCAGGGATATTTTTAAGTACTTAAAATCCAAGAGTTGAAACTGGGTAAAGCAAAAAGTGCGGTTTCTAGCAGATGCGGGAATAAGTAGTCACTCTAGCAAGCTGTATCAACAACCAACAAACTAAGGAGATTTTCCGATGCGTGATGATATGATCGCTGCAACCTTGAATGAATTGAATGGCAGTTCTGCGGATATTGAAGCCTCCGCTGTCATTTCCACTGACGGCTTAGTGATTTCTTCACTATTACCTCAAACGATGGATGAAGATCGGGTTGGCGCGATGGCAGCGGCAATGCTATCTTTGGGCGAACGCACTGCGCATGAATTGGCGCGTGGTGAACTAGAACAAGTGCTTATCAAAGGCAACAAAGGTTATGTGCTGATGACGCACGCCGGTCCTAATACTGTGGTCAGCGTGGTTGCCAAATCCTCGGCTAAACTGGGATTGATTTTCTTAGACATTAAGCGCGCTGCTGAAGCTATTGAAAAGTTAATTTAATAGCCATTGGACGAATGCTTTTTACAACAAATTCCCAATATATATAAAGGGTTCAACTCCCAAAGCAAGGAGGTAACGGAAATGGCAGGCAAGGCATTTTTTCTTATGCGCTTGAATGATCATGTGCAGTATCTAAAGCACATCACTGACACGCTTGACGGCAAAGCAAATTTTGCAGGTTCTTCACATACGGATTGTAAACTAGGGCAGTGGATTTACGGTGAAGGCGAAGCAGAAGTAGCGACGCTCGCTGATCCGCGAGCTAAAGACATCTTTGATAAAATCAAAGACCCCCATGAGAAATTTCATTCTATTAGTAAAACTGTCTTAGAAAAACATGCCAATGGTGACGCTGAAGGTGCGAAAAAAGCAGCGACCGAAATGCACGTTTTATCGACCCAAATTTACAATCGGTTGCTGGATTTAGATGGCATGAAATAAGCTACTTTTTTGGGAGTGGCTGGGAGTGGCTGGAAGCTCAGCCAAACACCGCCTGCGGCGGCGTGGCTAAGCAGGAGCTTAGCCACTCCCAGTGCTCGGCACGCTTTTTTAGCGCCATAAAACAAAACAACTGACGACTATGCCGACAACCACAACTAAACCGATTCGTATTGTTGCTATGGGAATGGACCAACATGCCTGCAACATGTATGCGTTATTATTTTCCAAGCACACCCATGGGCAATATACTCTAGTTGATATTCATCAAGCCGAAGCCTGTATCTTTGACTTAGACGGCTATGGCGCACAAAAACTCTGGGAAGAATTTCGCCAAGCTCATCCTGAATTGCCCACCTTAGTGCTATCATTACGAGAAAAAAACTTAGACGGCACGCGATTCGTTAAAAAACCGATTAATGTCAAAACCTTTTTAACCATACTGGCAGAGATTAAACAGGAAATAGAAACACGAGGGCGGAGTAATCTGCAAGCGGAGAGAAAAATCCACGCTCCCCCGCAAAATCCCACCCAGCCATCCGAGCAGGTTGAAGCCAAATCAGTAAAAGTCAATCAAATGGGGCATTTGATGGGGCATCGCCAAGCTTATTCAAACCATTATGCCAGCAAGGTTGAATGTGGACAGCTACCTGATATTAATCCCCATAAACCTGAACAAGTAGAAAAAATTTACTATGATCCCGAACAACATTTTCAAAGCGTATTTGAACGCGCCTTAAAACAAGCAAAAGACAAAAAAGCTTGTATTTTATTAGAAGGTTTCATTGGCAAAATGATTATCAATCCCGCGCAGAATCAAGTCTTGTGTACTAGCACCGAAGATTCATTGCACAGTTTAATGCTGCTGCCCATGAAAAAAGATGCTATTAAAATGCAGACATTTGATTGTATTGAACTCTCTTATTATATTCAAAGCAATGTCCTCCCCTTTCATTATAGTTATTTAGATCAATTTCGTTGGAAAATAGCTATCTGGGCGGCGCATGGACGCTTACCTAATGAAACGCCTTTAGACGCTCCCATCATCTTGCTGCATTGGCCTAATTTAACCCGTTTACTACTAACGCCCCATGCGTTAAGAATTGCCGCGCTCTGGATTGAGCGTCCGTTTTCTTTACTCGACACCGCAAAACGCTTAGGCATTTCGCAACGCTATGTGTTTACTTTTTACAGCGCCGCTCATGCAGTAGGATTAGCATTTCCTGAGCGGCGCACCGAAGCCCGAGACAAGGATCCGCGTTACCGCAGCAAACCAGAAAGCATCTTCAATCCCGACCAAGAAAAACGCAGTCTATTCAAACGCATCCTTTCCCGTTTAAGCTTTGGTGACTAGACGACGGGAGTGGCTAAGCTCCAGCTTAGCCAAATCGCCGTAGGTGATTGAAGCGGCTTTGCCATGGGAGTGGCTAAGCTCCAGCTTAGCCAAATCGCCG
>CAZOSP010000045.1:0-27538 GCA_964582525.1 uncultured Thiomargarita sp.
GCCGACTTATCCGCGTTCGCGCCGCAAAAAGACGCGGCGCAAACCCTACTTTCCTTCAGAAGTCCACCTTAAAACAATTCAACTTCTACCGTTTCACCTATCGCCGCGCCGCTGCTGTCTTGTGGCAGTACAATAAAGCAGTTGGCTCTGCTCATGGAGGTCAGCCTATGCGAGCCTTGCGCACCGCTGAGATAGACTTTCAGTGCGCCACTGTCATGGCGTACTATGCCGCGTTGAAATTCCAGTCGTCCGGGTTTCTTTTGCAAACGGTCGGCGCAAATGGCTTGCAGGCGCAAAGGCGGTTGCGGGGTTTGTCCCATCATGCGCTGTAGCGCGGGCTGTACAAATTGGTAAAAAGTGACCATCGCTGACACTGGGTTGCCGGGCAGTCCGAAAAACTGTGTGCTGCCGAGTGTGCCAAATGCCAGTGGATGACCGGGTTTCATGGCGACTTTCCAAAAATTGACTTCTCCCATTTCTTCTAGGGTTTGCTTGATAAAATCGGCATCGCCGACCGATACGCCGCCGCTGCTGATGAGCGCGTCCGCGTTGGCTGCCGCCATGCGGAAGGCATCGCGCACCGCGTCACGCTGATCGGGAATAATGCCCATGTCGATAATGTCTATGCCTAAGCGCGTTAGCATGGCGTGTAGGCTGTAGCGGTTGCTGTCATAAATGTCGCCTTCGCCCAAGACTTCGCCGAGACTGCGCAATTCATCGCCGCTGGAAAAAAACGCTACGCGCAGGCGGCGAAAAACCCGCACTTCGGCTATGCCTAGCGATGCCAGCAAGCCTATATCAGCTGGTTTTAAGTGCTGTCCCGCGCTCAAAACCGTATCGCCTACGGCAATTTCTTCGCCAACATAACGCACATTCTGCCCCGCTTTGTGCTGCCCGCTGAGGCGGATGTGGTCGCCGTCGCGCTCGACCTGTTCCTGCATAACGACGGTATCCACGCCTGATGGTATTTTTGCCCCCGTCATAATACGAATACATTGCCCAGCCTGTAGCTCGCCGTGGAAAGGTTTGCCCGCCCAAGACGTGCCGACAATCGGCAAACTGACGGGCTTATCCTTGGGCAGGTCATCGCTGTGTAGGGCATAACCGTCCATCGCCGAATTGTCATGGCTCGGCACCGGCATGGGTGATTGAACGTCGTGGTAAAGTACGCGATCAAGCGCGTCGCGTAGCGGGATTTGTTGGTAGGCAGTGAGCGGTGCCACGGCGGCTAACATGCGTTGTTGGGCTTGCTCAACAGTGAGCGTATCGGCGGCAGGTTGGCTGTCGCAACAGCTAGTTGTGTGTGTTGTCATGGTATCCAAGTATCGTTGCTAGAAATGGCTGATGCTACGCAAAAAACGCAGTTTTTGCACTACCTATTGTATAACATGAGGTATGATCTTTGAGTTTTGCCGAACTTACCTTAATATCACTCCAGTTATCAACCTAAGCAATCCTTTCTAACAACCCAATGGCTAACCACTCAATGGGAGAACAACATGCCAATTATCGCAGTACCCAAGGAACGCACGGCGGGCGAACGCCGCGTCGCGCTCGTTCCCGATGTCGCCAAGCGACTTATTAGCAAAGGGATGGAGATTCATATCGAAACCGACATGGGCGCGTCCGCCTTCTTTGCCGATGCCGATTACACCGATGTAAAAACCCACGCTGAGGCAGGCGACCTGTGTACCAACGCAGACATCGTGTTAAAAGTCCAGCCACCGACTGTGGAAGAAGTGCGCCTGCTTAAAGCAGGCACCATTCTCATCGGCTTTATGAACGCGCACAAAAACCTCGACATGGTCAAAGCCCTGTGCGAAAAAAACATCACCGCTTTAGCGATGGAACTGGTGCCGCGCATTTCGCGGGCGCAATCGATTGACGCGCTGTCCTCGCAAGCCTCGATTGCCGGCTACAAGGCGGTGCTGATGGCGGCGGATCGTGCGCCGATATTTTTCCCCATGCTGACCACCGCCGCCGGCACCATTCGTCCCGCCAAAGCGCTGGTCATCGGCGCGGGCGTGGCGGGTTTACAGGCGATTGCAACGGCGCGGCGTTTGGGCGCGATGGTCGAAGCCTACGATGTACGTGCTGCTACCAAAGAACAATGCGAATCGCTGGGGGCAAAATTCATTGACATGGACATCAAAGCCGAAGGACAAGGCGGCTATGCGCGAGAACTCACCGAAGATGAAAAACAGCAACAACGCGACATTCTCGCCAAGCACATTGCCGCCTCTAACATTGTCATCACCACCGCCGCGATTCCTGGTCGCCCGTCGCCCAAAATCATTATGCAGAACATGGTCGAAGGCATGAAAGCCGGCTCGGTGATTATCGACATCGCCGCTGAAGGCGGCGGCAACTGCGAACTCAGCCAACCGGGCGAAACCATTGGGCATAAAGGCGTGATCATCCACGCACCGCTCAACATCGCCAGCCAAATGCCCGTCCACGCCAGCGAAATGTACGCCAAAAACCTCTTGAATTTGCTCGACTTACTCATCAAAGACGGACAAATAAACTTAAACTGGGACGACGAAGTCATCGCCGGCAGCACCCTCACCCACGACGGCGCAATCAAACACGCGCCCACTTTACAACTGATCGAAGGAGCTTAAACAATGGAAGTTTTCACCGGTTTTACCGCCCTCTACATCTTCATGCTGGCGGGCTTCGTCGGCTACGAAGTCATCTCCAAAGTCCCGGTCATCCTGCACACGCCGCTGATGTCCGGCTCCAATTTCGTGCATGGCATTGTCCTAGTGGGCGCAATGGTCGCCATGGGACACGCCGAAGGCGCACTCGAACTCAGCATCGGCTTCATCGGTGTCGCCCTCGCCGCCGGCAACGCAGTGGGCGGCTATGTCGTCACCGAGCGAATGTTAGAAATGTTCAAAAGCAGCAGAGGATAACCCAACATGCACTACATCATTGACTCCACATACCTGATCGCCGCCGCCCTCTTCATTCTCGGACTCAAGCGCATGAGTTCCCCGGTGACCGCCCGCAGCGGTATCCTTTGGGCGGGTGTCGGCATGTTAGCCGCCACCATTGTCACCTTTGCCCACCCGCAAATGCACAACTTCGGGCTTATGATTATCGCCCTCATGGTCGGTTCATCTATCGCCTACTTCTCAGCGAAAAAAGTCGCCATGACCGACATGCCGCAAATGATCGCCCTCTACAACGGCATGGGCGGCGGCGCAGCAGCCGCGATTGCCGCCATAGAACTGGTACGCCTCATGTCTCGTCCGGCGCAAAACATGAGCGACGTTCATCTCACCCTCGCCGTACTCGGCGCAATTATCGGCACTATCGCCCTGTCCGGCTCGATTATCGCCTTTGCCAAACTACAAGGCTTAATTCGCAAAACCTGGAACTTCAGCGGGCAACAATTTATCAACTTAGGTCTGTTTGCCGTCATCCTGATTTTAGGACTGGTGACCATCACCCAAGGCGCGGAAACGGGGCTAACCGTCCTCGCCTTCTTCTTCGCCCTCGCCTTCCTGTTCGGCATCCTTATGACCTTGCCCATCGGCGGCGCGGACATGCCCGTGGTCATCTCCCTCTACAACGCCTTAACGGGTCTTGCGGTCGCCTTTGAAGGCTTCGTATTAGGCAACGCCGCCATGATCATCGCCGGCACTGTGGTCGGCTCAGCGGGCGCACTGCTCACCCAACTGATGGCAAAAGCCATGAACCGCTCACTGACCAACGTCCTGTTCAGCGGCTTCGGCAGCAAATCCAGCAGCAGCGCGGAAGAAGCAGTCAGCGGCAGCATGAAAGCCATTGAAGCCCCTGACGTTGCCGTGATGATGGCGTATGCCCAAAAAGTCATTATCATCCCCGGCTACGGCATGGCAGTCGCACAAGCCCAACACAAAGTCTGGGAACTCACTAAACTGCTGCAAGAACGCGGCGTTGATGTCAAATTCGCCATCCACCCCGTTGCCGGACGGATGCCGGGTCACATGAACGTGTTGCTGGCAGAAGCCGGCGTTCCCTACGACCTTATCTATGATCTTGACGAAATTAACGCTGAGTTCCCGCAAGCGGATGTCGCCTTAATCATCGGTGCTAACGATGTGGTCAACCCCGTTGCCCGCAGCAACCCCGACAGCCCCATCTACGGAATGCCCATTTTAGATGCGGACAAAGCGAAAAACGTGATTGTCGTTAAACGCGGCAAAGGCGCGGGTTTCTCCGGCGTAGAAAACCTGTTGTTCTTCATGGACAACACGCGGATGCTCTATGGCGATGGACAAAAAATGGCGAGCGAGTTGATTGCGCAAATCAAAGTGTTTTAGTTTGAAATTTTCTCCGCTGGGAGTGCTATGGGAGTGCTATGGGAGTGCTAATCTCCAGATTAGCACCGCCGCCGTAGGCGGCGCGAAACGGCTACGCCGTTTGAGCTAATCTGGAGATTAGCTCTCCCAGCCGCCGTAGGCGGCGCAAAACGGCTACGCCGTTTGAGCTAAGTCTTACGATTAGCTCTCCCAGTCGCCGTAGGCGGCGCAAAACGGCTACGCCGTTTGAGCCAAGTCTTACGATTAGCTCTCCCAGCCGCCGTAGGCGGCGCCAAACGGTTACGAGGACAAACGAAGGTCTATCGACATGAATATCTACAAAATCTTACTTGTCGCACCGGCTTGGGTAGGTGATATGGTAATGGCGCATAGTTTATTACAAGTATTAAAACAACAACGCCCGGATGCCCTCATTGATGTACTAGCCCCCGCTTGGTCTGCGCCCCTGTTAGAACGAATGCCGCAAGTGCGGCGCGCCATCACGCAACCGCTGGGACATGGCAAACTGGGTTTAGGCACGCGCTACGCGCTAGGCAAAAGCCTACGCGCAGAGGGCTACGCACAAGCGATAGTGTTACCCAACTCGTTTAAGTCCGCGCTCATTCCTTACTGGGCAAATATTCCGCAACGCACCGGTTTTGTTGGCGAATTTCGCTATATTCTGCTCAATGATGCACGCACTTTAGATAAACGCAAAATCTATCGCACGGTTGATCGCTTTGTGAATCTGGCACTGCCTAGCCCAATCGAAGCGGTTAGCGAATTGCCGCATCCTTACTTACAAACCCAGCCCGCGGATGCGCAAAATGCCTTGAGAGCATTACAACTGAACACCCAGCGTCCGATTTTAGCCCTCTGCCCTGGGGCGGAATACGGTGCTGCCAAACGCTGGTCTGAAGCCTATTATGCCGAAGTTGCACGGGCTAAAATCGCGCAAGGTTGGCAGGTGTGGATTTTAGGTTCGCTCAAAGACGCGCCGGTAGGACGAGCTATTCAGGTCATGGTCGGGGACTATTGTGAGGATTTATGCGGACGCACAGAACTCTCGCAAGCCATTGATTTACTTTCATTAGTCACGTCCGTAGTGAGCAATGATTCGGGCTTAATGCACGTCGCTTGCGCCCTAGACAAACCTTTAATAGCGATTTATGGCTCATCAGACCCGCATTTCACCCCGCCGCTCAGTGACAAAGCACGCATTATCAGCTTGGGCTTAGCATGTAGCCCCTGCTTTAAGCGCGAATGCCCATTAAAGCATTTGCGTTGTTTGCGTGAGATAAAACCGCAGCAAGTATTACAAGCACTAGAAGCTGCCTGGGAGTGCTAATCTCCAGATTAGCACCGCCGCCGCAGGCGGCGCGAAACGGCTGCGCCGTTTGAGCTAAGTCTTACGATTAGCTCTCCCAATCCGGCACAACATTCAACAAACGTAGCGCGTCACGCATAATCTCAGCAAACAGCGGCGCGGCGACTTGCCCACCATAGTATTGCTGTCCTTGCGGTTCATCGACCATCACCGCGACGACAAGACGCGGGCGCGACACCGGCGCGATGCCGACAAATAGCGACAAATGCTGCTCCTCGCTGTAGCGTCCATTAATGTATTTACGCGCTGTGCCGGTTTTGCCCGCCACTCGATAGCCGCTAATCGCCGCTTGCGTACCCGTGCCGCCGGGTTGGATGACGCTTTCTAGCATGAGTAACAGCGTGTGCGCCTGTTGGCTGGATATGACATCTAAACCCGCTTGCGGATTGGGCGCGTCAATGGCGAGCAGACGGGCGGGCAGGAGTCTACCTTGCCGGGCAAATAGGCTGTAAGCCTGGGCGAGTTGCAGCAGGCTGACGTTTACCCCATAACCAAAACCTAAGCTGGCTTGGCGGGTGCGCCCCCATTCGCTGAAATAGGGCAGATGTCCAGCCACTTCGCCGGGCAATCCGCTGTCTGGCACGCGCCCAAAACCGGCGTAGTAGAGCAAATTCCAAAAGTCTTCAGGAGGCAAGCTTAAGGCGATTTTTGCCGCCCCGACATTGCTCGATTTTTTGATAACGGTGCGCAAATCGATATGCCCGTAAGCGGCTGCGTCCTTAATCTGAAAGCCGCCGATGGTTAAGCGTCCGTTGCCGGTGTCAATGCGGGAATCTGGGGTGTATTTGCCGGTGCTTAAGGCAGCGGCGATGGTAAAGGGTTTAAGCGTTGAGCCGGGTTCAAAAACATCGGTGACGGCGCGGTTGCGGTAATGGTTGCTATTGCGGTCGCGGCGGTCGTTGGGGTTATAGCTGGGGATATTGTTGATGGCGAGAATTTCGCCGCGACGGGCATCCAGCAACACGGCGGAGGCAGCTTTGGCTTGGTATTGTGTGACCGCTTTGCGCAGAGCGCGGTGGGCGATAGAAGCCAAACGCCGATCCAAACTTAAGCGGATGTCTTCACCCGCTTGCGCATTGTCAAATTGTTGCACCAGCGCGATGCTGCGTCCGTGGCGGTCGGCAATCACGCGGCGTTTGCCGGGATGCCCTTGCAGCCGTGCCTGTAGTGATAATTCCGCGCCTTCTTGTCCTACATCATCAATATTGGTAAAGCCCAGCGCGTGGGCGGTGACTTCAGCGGCGGGATAATAACGCCGATATTCTTTTTGCAAATAGACTCCGCGCATATTTAAAGCGCGAATTTGCGCACTGACAGATGGCGATAAATGCCGCTGCAAATATAAAAATTCGCGCTGCATCGCCCGCGAGTCCAGCAGTTTTTCCAAATCCGCCGCGCTCAGCCCCAGCACCGCCATCAGTTCACCCCAATGCTCACGCGCTTGCACCACCAATTGCGGATTTATCCAGACAGAATCGACCGGCACACTGACAGCCAGCGGCTGCCCATTGCGATCCAGCAACATGCCGCGATGTGCGGGCAGGGTCACATCGCGCAATAAACGCGCATCAGCTTGTGCCTGCAAAAAATCCCCATGCGTGACTTGCAAAGACACCGCCCGCCACACCAAGACCGCAATGCAGAGCAGAAACAGCAAAGCAATCCAGCATTGCCGTTGCGCAGCGAGCCGCGCCAAGTTTATCGCCTTGCTACGCGGCGGCGGTTTTTTGCTGTTCGGCTTGGTTTCGGTTGGGTTGGTTTTAGCAGCGCGTGAGTGACGCGGAATTAAGCGTTCCGTAGCCGCTCCGGAGCGCGGTCGAGTGGAAGCGTTCACGGTGTGAGTAAAATAATGTCGTGGGGACTGGGAGGGTACATGTGGAGTTTTTCTCGGGCAAGTGTTTCGATACGCACTGGCTCCGCCCAAACGCTCTGCTCAAGCTGTAATTGCTGCCATTCAACTTGAAGTTCATCTCCTTGTTGTTCAAGTCGTTGCACTTCAGTGAATAACTGGCGATTGTCAAAACGCACCAGCACTAGAGCGACACTGCTAAAAAACAGCAACAGGACCAGCAAGCTGAGAAATGTGGCAGACAGCCAAGCGGTGGGGGGGAAGTATTTGACTGGATTCTGCATCATTATTCGCTGTTTAATCAATCTATTACGCGGCATAGATTGGATACCGCACGGCACAACGTAAGCGTTCACCCCGCCAAGAAAAAACCTGACAGGTCTCAAGGACCTGTCAGGTTTTGTTATTGGGGTACAAATTGGCTTGGTGCGTCGCTGCCTTCGCCAAAAAAGAATTTTTCCATTTCGCCTTCTAACAATTTACGCGCTTTGGGATCGACTGGTGATAAGCGGTATTCATTAATCAGCATGGTTTGGTGTCTAAGCCAGAGTTGCCAAGCTTCGTTAGACACATTGTCAAAAATCTTTTGACCCAGTTCGCCCGGGTAAGGCGGCATTTTCAAGCCTTCCGCTTCTTTGCCCAGTTTGACGCAATTAACTACATGAGACATAGTTTACTCCTGATTGTAAGGAAAGTGAGACAATTCGTGTCGGCAGCCGATGTGAGAATAAAACCACCCCATGCGACTGCCGTCAATAGCGATGCTGAAGAAATATATACTTATATCTGCCAGACACTGCATTTTTTTCTTGATCAATTGTTGTCGCCTACCCTGAAGAAATTCACTGAAAGCCGCATGAGGACTGTCCTTGGGGTGCGTCATATTTTGGGAATACAGCCTGGTCCTATATCGGGCTACACGAATTTATGTTGCAACACGAACGCCTGAAGAGCCAATAAAATCTGGAGTATCGCTATTTTAATTTGTTTTTTTGTAGCCATGATAAGGGGTGCTGCCATTAAGTGAGTGGCAAAGCGCCTCTGGGAGTGCTGCTCCCCAGACCAGCACAAGCGGCTTTCAGCCGCTGCGCTAATCGGGAGATGAGCGATCCCAGCCTTAACTTAATGACAGTGATGATAAGGGTGCGCTGAGATTGACAGAAACAATGGATATTTCGATCCTTCCTTACGCAACACTGAAAAACCCATTTGCAAAAATGGGTATTAGCATTCCCTAAAAAACATGTCAAAACTCCCCATTATCGCCATTGTCGGTCGCCCGAATGTTGGCAAATCTACACTTTTTAATGCCTTAACCCGTGCGCGAGATGCACTCGTTGCCGATCAGCCCGGCTTAACCCGGGATCGACGCTACGGCGTGGGCAAGCTCGGTGCCTGTCGTTATACGCTGATTGACACCGGCGGACTGGATGACAACGAAGACCGCATCACCGATTTAATTGCGCAACAGGCTTGGCGGGCGGTGCAAGAAGCCGATCGCGTGTTATTTTTGGTCGATGGTCGAGCCGGTCTCACGCCGCCTGATGAAATCATTGCCAAGCGTTTGCGCGAATTTGATACACCCGTGCATTTGACGATTAACAAAAGCGAAGGGGCTGATCCCGATCTCATCAGTGCAGATTTTCAGCGTTTGGGGTTTGAATACATACATCCTATCGCCGCTGCACATCGGCGCGGTTTGCAAAGCTTGATGGATGCGGTGCTTGAGCCATTTATTGCCGAACCAGAAGAGCCTGAAGCTGTCGAGCAGCTACGGCGCATCAAGGTCGCGGTGATTGGTCGCCCGAATGTTGGTAAATCAACGCTGGTTAATCGCATTTTGGGCGAAGAACGGCAACTCACTTATGACATGCCCGGCACCACTCGTGACAGCATTTATATTCCCTTTGAACGCGATGGGCAGGCTTATACGCTGATTGATACGGCGGGTGTGCGGCGTCGCAGCAGAGTCTCAGAAGTGATTGAAAAGTTTAGCGTCATCAAGTCATTACAAGCGATTGAAGAGGCTAACGTGGTGGTTATGTTGTTCGATGCACAAGAAGGCGCGACCGATCAGGACACGGGTTTACTGGGCTACGCACTAGATGCGGGACGGGCTTTAGTGATTGCCGTGAATAAATGGGACGGTCTCACTGCTGACCAGCGCGAGCAGGTGAAATACAGCTTAGAACGCAAGCTGCATTTTGTCGATTTTGCGACGCCGCAGTTTATTTCCGCGCTGCATGGCACCGGCGTGGGTAATCTGTTTCCGATTATTCAACGTGCTTGGCAGTCTGCCACAGCGCATTTTAGTACCCCGCAGCTTAATCAATTACTCAGCGATGCGGTGGAAAAACATGCCCCGCCGTTGGTGCGCGGTCGCCGCATCAAACTGCGCTACATCCACCAAGGCGGACAAAATCCGCCGTTGTTTATTATTCACGGCAGTCAAGTGGAAACCTTGCCGGATTTTTATGTGCGTTATTTAAGCAACTTATTCCGCGAAGTGTTGAAACTGGAAGGGACGCCGGTGCAGTTTAGTTTTAAGCAAACCAATAATCCCTACGAGGGCAAGCGCAACACGCTCACCCCGCGTCAGCAGCACAAACGCAAACGCTTAATGAGGCATGTTAAAAAATCTTAAGCAGAGAATAGGGTTTTACGCGCCGTCGGGCAAATAACCAATGTCGGCGTTGTAACTTTCGCCGCCTTGTTTGCCGTCTGCGCCAAACGAGTAAAGCGCGAAGGGGCGACCTTCAGTGCCGGGGGTTGTATATTGGTAAGGATAATTCCAAGGATCCATGGGGACATTTTCATCTAAGTAAGGTCCTTTCCATAAGTCCTTAATCTGTTGATCGGTAGGGCGATAATTTAAAATACTCAGACCTTCTTGCGCAGTAGGAAAGCGTCCGATGTCTAGGCGCATGGTTTCTAGCGAACCTTTCAGCATTTTAATTTGAGTTTTTGCTGTTTTTACTTTAGATTCATCGACTTGAGTAAATAAACGCGGACCGACTAAGCCCGCCAGTAAACCGATAATGACTAACACCACGAGCATTTCTAATAAAGTAAAACCGCTCATCTTATGGCTTGTATGTTGTTTCATCTGGGTGTTTCTCCTGACAATCGGGTTAAAAAAATCGCTGTACGTGAACGCTAAATACTGACTTGATTGACGCTGGTAATCGCCAAAATCACGCCGGTAATAATCACGCCAATCGCTCCGCCAATCAGCAAAATCGCTGCTGGTTCAATTAGCAATAACAAGCGTTTCATGCGTACCCGTCCGCTTTCTTCAAACAAACGGGCGAGGGATTTTAGCATACGCGGCAATTCTCCCGCCCGTTCTCCGGCGCGAATTAAATTATGTCCGGTCACGCTCATCGCATCATTGTCTTGCAAGGCTTTTGATAAGGGCGTGCCAGCCCGCACGGCTTTACTGACTTGCGTGAGTTTAGCGTACAAACTGGGTAATTTGATGCTGTGTTGCGCGAGTTCCAAAGCGCGTAGCAAGGGTACGCGATTTTCTAACAGCGTCCCCATCATGGCTGACCAACGTCCTGTTTCAGCTTCTAACAGCCACTCGCCAATCAGCGGCAGGCGGCTGATTTCATCCTGCACACGGGCGCGTAATTCGGCTTGTCGTGCCAAATGTACCCCTAACATCAACAGCCCAAGAGCTGCGGTGATGACCCATAACAGGTTATTATTCAAAAACATACCGGTACCAATCACGGCTTCAGCTAAAAAAGGAATATCCGCATCGCCGCGGCTTTTGAGAATATTGGCAAAACGTGGCACGACCAGAATAAAAATCAGAATCACTGCGGCAATCCCAGAAATCACTAAAATACTCGGATAAATCATGGCGTTGCGCATTTCGTCAGCAATTTTTGCGTCATATTCCATTTGCTGCACACCATCGCGCAAAGCTTGCGCGACCTGTCCGGTCATTTCGCCTGCTTCGAGTAATTGAGTCAAATATAAAGGCAGTTGTAGTTCTGATACTTTGAGCGCGGCAGAAAAGCTGGTGCCATGCCGCAACTGCGTTGCAATGCTGGCAAATTGCTGGGTTAAAAACGGATGATGAGAAGATTCTGCCAGCGATTCAACGGCTTCAATTAACGACACCCCAGATTCTAGCAGCGTGGATAATTCGTGCAAAATCATTAATATATCACGGCGTTTTGGTTTGCTTTGCGCATTGCTGCTATGTGCTGCGGGGGCGCGGTTATCGGTTTTCAGTTGCAATAAAATCAAATCGCGGCGTTTCAGTTGCCGCGCTGCTTCGCGCTCATTGGCAGCGTCCAAAACCCCGCTGACTTCTTGTTGTTGCCCATCTAGGGCTTGATATTGATAGCGCATATTAAAAATTCCTGTGCTTCGAGCAACCGCGCCTTATTCAAGCGGCTTGAGGCGATATTTGGCGGATGCCGCGTGAGCATATAAACCCTCGCCTTCGGCTAAAACCGCCGCGGTTTTGCCCAGCGTGTCCGCGCTTTGCGGCGAGCAGTCAATAATTGAGGAGCGTTTTTGGAAGTCATACACGCCCAGCGGCGAGGAAAAACGTGCGCTGCGCGAGGTGGGGAGGACGTGATTCGGTCCAGCACAATAATCGCCCAAAGCTTCGGCAGTGTAGCGTCCCATGAAAATCGCACCGGCGTGGCGGATTTTCGGCAACAGGCTTGCGGCATCAGCGACTGACAATTCCAAATGCTCAGGCGCGATATAGTTGGCGACTTCAATGGCTTCATGCAGGTCTTTGACTTGAATGAATGCGCCGCGGTCGTTAATGGAAGCGGTGATAATGTCCGCTCGCGGCATCTGTTGCACCAGCTTATTCATGCTTGCCTGCACCTGTTGGATAAAATCAGCATCCGGGCAAAGCAAAATTGACTGCGCGAGTTCATCATGTTCAGCCTGTGAGAACAAATCCATAGCAATCCAATCGGGATGGGTTTGTCCATCACAGACCACTAAAATTTCTGAAGGTCCTGCGATCATGTCAATGCCGACGCTGCCAAACACCATGCTTTTCGCGGTTGCCACATAAATATTGCCGGGTCCAACGATTTTATCCACCGGCGGCACGCTTTCTGTGCCAAATGCCAAAGCTGCTACGGCTTGCGCGCCGCCGATGGTGAAAACTTTGTTCACCCCGGCAATTGCCGCCGCCGCTAACACCAGGTCATTTAATACCCCATCGGGGGCTGGCACGACCATGATGATCTCGCCGACTCCCGCGACTTTGGCGGGTAAGGCATTCATCAGCACCGAAGAGGGATAAGCGGCTTTGCCGCCCGGCACGTAGATGCCAACGCGATCTAAGGGCGTTATTTGTTGCCCCAGTAGGGTGCCATCGGCTTCGCTGTAGTGCCAAGAGGCTTGTATTTGTTTTTCGTGATAGCGGGTAACCCGCGTTGCGGCTGTGCGCAAGGCTTCGATTTGCGCAGCGGGTAAGTTATCTAAAGCCTGCTGCAAGCGTTGTGGTGGCAGGCTCAATTCGGCAAAATCTGCTGCATGGCGACGATCAAAGCGATTGGTATATTCCAACACCGCCGCATCGCCGTGCGTCCGCACTTGCAACAACATCTCGCGCACCTGCGCAATGATTTTTTCATCCGACAGCGAGTCCCAAGCCAATAATTGTTTAAGCGATTCCCAAAAGTTTGCATCTTGGGTGTTTAAGTGTTTGGGATTTAGCATTTTCACAACTCCTTTATTCTCAAAATAGGCCGAGCATGTTCGCGCCACATTCCCATGGGAGAGCTAATCTCCAAATTAGCTCAAACGGCGTAGCCGTTTCGCGCCGCCGCTAAGTCTTACGATTAGAACTCCCAGCCAGCCATTCTTACAGCGAATTAAGATGGGTGAGAAATTCATCTGCGGGTTTGAAACCCACTAAACGCTTATTTCTCAATTCTTCACCTTGCGCGCTGTAGAAAATAATCGCCGGCGGTCCGAACAAATTGAAATGCTTAAGCAAAGCTTTATCTTGTTCATCATTTTTAGTCACATCGGTTTGTAAAACAAGTGTATTGGCTAGGGCTTGTTGTACGCGCTTATCGGAGAACGTGTAGTGTTCCATTTCAATACAGGAAACGCACCAGTCAGCATAAAAATCTAGCATGACTGGCTGACCAGCGGCTTTGGCTTTCGCCAACGCCTGCTCTAAGCCGCCAATGCCCTTGACTTTTTCAAAGGCTAACGTCTCTTGCTGGGCAGTGCCGCCGCCCGCGCCGCCTAAGCTCAAACCTTTGAGCGGCTGCATCAGACTAGAGCCGCCGCTGGCTGCGCCGATAATCAAAATGATCCCATACACCAACATGGCAACCGCCATGCCTTTCCAGAACTTGCGCCAACCGCTGGCGGCTTCGCTTAAGGTTTCTAATGCGCCCATGTAAATGGCGGGGACGATGAGCAACAGGGCGGCGAGTATCAGCGTGGCTTGCGCCGGAATGACGCGATCCAACATCCATACGCCGACTGCCAGCAGCATCACACCGAACACGTATTTAACCGTATCCATCCAGCCGCCAGCTCGCGGGAGGATTTTGCCCGCCGATGTGCCAATCACCAGTAACGGTATGCCCATGCCCAAACTCATGGCAAATAACGCCATAAAGCCGAGCAGCGCGTCGCCGGTTTGACTGATGTAAATCAACGCACCCGCCAGCGGCGCGGCAACGCAGGGACCGACGATCAGGGCGGATAAAAAGCCCATAATGGCTACGCCGATGAGCGTGCCGCCTTGTTGTTTGTGACTGAGTTGGCTGAGTTTGCTTTGCAAGCTGGAGGGCAGTTGCAAGTCGTAAAAGCCGAACATGGACAAGGCAAGCGCGACAAACACCAGGGCGAAGGTCCACAGCACCCAAGGATTTTGAAATACGGCTTGGATGTTTTCGCCCAGCACCCCCGCCAGCGCACCCGCCAGCGCGTAAGTAAACGCCATCGCCAGCACATACACCAGCGACATAATGAAGGCGCGGCGCGTGGTGAGATGCTCGCCTTGTCCGACGATAATGCTAGAAAGAATAGGAATCATGGGGAACACGCAAGGCGTGAGGGATAACAGCAAACCAAAGCCAAAGAAACTGAGCAGTATCCAGAAAAGATTACCGCCCGCCAGCGATTGCGCAATCATGTCTTGCTCAGATAAGTTTTGCGCAGTGTCTTGAGGTGTGAGGCTTAGGTTTTCTGCTGCTTGGATGATGGCACTTGAAGCTGCGCCTTGAGTGATTGGCACGATGACGGTTTTTTGCATCGGCGGATAACACAATTTTTCATCCGCACAGCCTTGATATTTGACCGTCAGTTGCAAGCTGTCTAAGCCCTCAATATTGCTCACCGGCAAACGCGCCACGGCTTGATAATAGTAGGCTTCAATGCGCCCAAAATACTCATCTTGTTTTTCTTTGCCCTTGGATAATTGGGCTTCGCCAAGCGTGCCTTGCGCCAACGCGAATTCAAATTTATGTCGATACAAATAATAGCCTTCGGCGATTTGCCAATGTGCGATTAGGGTCTCGCTGCCGTCCATTTCCGCGCTGAATTTGAAGGCAATATCGGGATCAAGAAACTCGTCAGGACTGCCAAAACCGTCCGCCGGTTCATTGGGATTAATGAAATCCTCTAAGGGACTTCGGGAGGTTTTGAGCAGTTTATCCAAACCAGCGTCAGGCAGCGGGGCTTGTGCCAAGCTGACAGTGTGGCTTTTGTGTTGCGGCGGATAACAAAGCCCCGCTTCAGCGCAACCCTGATAAGAAAATTTGACGCTTATATCCTCAAGCTCTTGGAGGTTTTGCAATGGCACATCAATAGTGAGCGTACCGTAATAAGCTTCAATTTCACCAAAAAATTCATCTTGTTTAATTTTGCCTTGAGGAAACTGCACTGTGCCAAGTGCTTGTGGGTTCTGCTCGGCAACAAAGTTGAATTTGTCACGGTACAAATAATAGCCATCAGCAATCTTCCAAGTAGCACGCAAGCTTTTGCCATCTTCCGCCAGTTGGCTAGTAAAAGCAAAAGCGACTTCAGGGTCTAAAAATTCTTCCTCTTCTGCATATTGCGACGCTGCTGGTGTGGTGTCAGTTTGTTTTACTGTTGTTTGAGCAGCATTGTTCTGTATTGAAGCTAAATCAGCTAAAGCATCAGAGAGATTGATATTGAATGTTTCTGCTTGACGCGGATAACAATTTTCAATATTCAAACAGCCTTGTAAAAATACCGTGAAATTGAGTTCTTGGTTGTTTTCAATAGCTCCTTGTAACGGTACTTTAATATCAACCACATTGCTATAAACAGCAAATTCTCCAAAAAAATCATCCCGACGGGTTTCTGCGGCAGGTAATTCTAGGCGACCAAAACTCACGCTTTCGCTATTAGATTGAATACGAAATTGATGAGCCAATAAAAAATAACCCTCGCTGATTTTCCAGCGGATGCTTAAATGATTTGCATCTAAGACTTGTACTTGAGATGAAAAAACTTGCTTAAATGGCGGCAAACTCGGTGGCGCAGCCTGTGCATAAGCCATACAAATAAGCCATAAAACAGAAATGAAAAAGCCATAAAGTTGTTTACGCATGGTGCTATGAACCTCAGTGTGTCGTTTGATTTATCCAATCCAAATAAGTATCCAAACCTTGCTGAATGGCTACCGCAATGATTTCTGGTACATCGTAGGGATGTTGTGCTTCTAATGCTTGCTCTAAAGCCGCATAGCGATCTGCGTGTGTTTTGATCAATAAAAGCACCTCTTGCTCGGTGTGTATTTCAGCCTGCCAAGCATACACGGAGGTGGTTTTAGGCAATAGATTCACGCAGGCGGCAAGACGTTGTTCGACAAGGTATTGTGCGAGTTGTTGTGCGGTTTCTTCATCGGGACAGGTGTTTAACACCAATAAGTAATCAGTCGGCATCAGAAAATCCTCCATTTTTGTGCAAGGCGGCGGCGAGACGTTGTTGAATTTGAGCCAGTAAATCGGTGCGGCGGAAATTACCTTTTTGGTAAATAACTTCCACACAACCGGATAATTGTTGCCGTTCTTCGGGGGTTAAATCTTTGGCAGTCAAGACAATAATGGGAATCTTCTGCCACTGCGGATGGTTGTGCAGCACCTGCGCAAACTCTAAGCCGTCCATTTCTGGCATCATCAAATCCAGCAAAATGACATCGGGCTGATGCTGCTGCAAACGCTGAAGCGCGATTTTACCATTTTCCGCGCTAATCACATTGCATTGCGTGCGCTCTAGCATGTTGGTCATCATCATGCGCGTGGTGTCATCATCTTCCAGCAGCATCACCAAAGGATCGGCGTTGTCGCGGTATTTACGCAACACCGAAGCTAATTGCGCACGCTCTACGGGTTTAATTAAATACTCAGTGGCACCCAAGGCGTAGCCTTTTGTTTTGTCTTCAACGATTGAAACCATTACCACAGGAATTTGCATTAATTCAGGGTCTGATTTCAGCCGCGTCAGCACTTCCCAACCATCCATATCCGGCATCATCACATCTAAGGTAATAGCATCGGGTTTGAGTTTTTGCGCAATGCTTAAAGCATCTTCGCCGCTGGCGGCTAAAGCTGCATGATAACCCAGTTTTTCCAAATGTTCGGCTAGTAATTCACGCATTCCATAATCATCATCAACCACTAAAATAATACCATTTTCTTTAATAGTGTTGAGTTTTATAGCGGATAAATCAGTTTGCTCGGCTGAGGTTTGCCCACGCGGCTGTGCATCTTTTTCTTTAATGCACTCAACCTGTTCTGGAACTTTAATAATAAAACAACTGCCTTTATTCAGCTCTGTTTCAACTTCAATCGAGCCGCCCATCAGTTCTATAAATTCTTTACAAATCGTTAAGCCCAGTCCCGTGCCGCCATATTTGCGGGTAGTTGACGCATCGGCTTGTGTAAAAGCTTGAAATAAGGTATGGATTTTATCAGGTGAAATACCAATACCTCTATCTTTAACATAAAACTCAAAATACTCGTCTCGATATTTGACGTGCAAAGAAACCGGATTATTTTGTCCAAATTTAATTGCATTACTTAATAGATTTAATAACACCTGTCGTACTTTGGTTAAATCTGCATAAAAATTGCGCGATTGAACTGTGTCGTCTGCCTCCAAACGCAAATAACAGTTATTTTTTTCAGCCAAAGGCGTAACCGTGTTAATCACATTGTCTAATAATTCAGCTAGATTAATGGATTCAACATAGACTTCCATTTTGCCCGATTCAATTTTAGAAATATCTAACACATCATTGACTAAAGCCAATAAAGACTGTCCCGCTTGATGGATTTTGCGCACATCTTTAATCATTTCTTCATCACCATCATCTGCTTCTAAGTCTTCTACAATCATTTCACTAAAACCTAGAATAGCATTCAAAGGTGTGCGCAATTCATGCGACATGTTAGCCAGAAATACACTTTTTGCTTTAGTTGCCCGCTCGGTTTCAGTCATGGCAATACGCAATTCAGTACTGGTTTGTTCTAATTGCTGAGTCTTTTCTTGCGTAAGTTGTAACGCTTTTTCTGTTTGTTGTTGTTGTTGAGCGGCATAAATACTAATGGCTAAATGTGCAGAAATATGTTGCAGAAAAGCCAGTTGAATACTGCTAGGGCGTTCAATAAATGCCAATTCTAATAAGCCATAGAGTTTGTCTTGCGGCGTTAGCGGCAGATAATAAACCCAAGGCATGATGGGGCTGTCTGCCATTTGCTGCTGTGTCAATAAAACTTGTTCTTCAAGTAACACAGTTTGTTTCTGCTTTTTTATCGGTTCTAAGACTGCATGTTTTTTGGGATTGATATAATCTTTTTCATTTCCACCTAGATCAACAGAACTGGCAATTTTATGTAAATCAGAGCCTTCATACAAAAACAAAGTGGCGGCTAACAAATCTAAACGCCGCGTTAGATTATCTACACTTTTATTGCCTAATTCTAGGATTTCATAAGAGTTACGGGTTTCTTCTACAAATAAACGGATGCCTTCGTTAAGCCAGTTTTGTTCTTCAGCCCTAGTGACAGCTAACCCTTGTTCAGTCATGCTGGTTTGTAGCATTTCAATCATGTGGTTAAAATTTTCATTGTTCTGTTGTACTGCTTGAATCATAAAATTAAAGCTATTGGCTAAAGCACCAAACTCATCATGACTGTTAATTTCTATAGATTGCTCGAAGTTACCGCTACTGACTTTATGCGTAGCCTCCATGAGTGTATGTATGGGATATAAAATTTTAAGTCTAAAAATAATCAAAATACCCAGACTAATACAAATAACCAGCCCTAAGTTTAACCAGAATTGTGCAAGCGCAGAAGCTTTCAGTAATTGATTAGCCTGCTGCGTACTCATGCCAATCCATACTTCGCCTAAGAGGTAGCCTTCATCTTTAATCGGAAATGCCAGATGAATAATATCTTCACGTTGTTTGAGTTGCTTGATAACATTGAGTGGAGAAACATCAACTTGTTTTTGTGCATCTTGAGTTAATAAATTTTCTTTATCGAGAAAAGAAGTTAATGCCTGCCCCTGCGGATCGATGACCACACTGTAAGCAATATTTTTGTGTAAGGCGAGTTCCTTAGTAAAATTATTTAAGGAGTTAAAATCATAAGAATATATCGCTTCCGGGCTAATCGTGGCGACAAAACGCCCTAACAATTGCCCTTTTTCTTTTAATCCGCCATACACCTGTTCCTGTTGATGTTTGAGGCTTAGAAAGCTGATTAATAAAAAAGAAACCAGCAACACCAAGCCCATCAGCAGGGCGAAATGCGTCCCTACACCCCTTACCATACGATGATGCAAGCCTTGTTTTTGCCAAGCATTGTGTTGGTTATCAAAATTGTTCGCCATAAACAGCCTTAATAATATCTCTGTGCGTATTATATTCAGCATCTGTTGCCCGCACTAAACCACTTAACCGCGCTTGTTTAAGCAACGCCCGCCCTGCTTCTGTTTGTTTTAATTGACTCAATAAAGATTGAATCTGCTCAACGACGGTAGTGTCTAAGTCAGCTTTGACTGCCCAAGGTAAATGCACTAACTGCTCGCTGCGCGCTAAAAATGTCATCTGCTCGGTGTCAATGTGTTGTTGCACCACTTTCAAGCGTAAGACTTTATCGCCCGCACCGGCGGCGGCCGCCTGCCCATAAAAAGCCGATAAAATCGCATTAGGTGGGTTTTTCGCAAACTCTTCTTCATAATCTCCTACCTGCAAACCGGCTTGGCGCAATAGATAGGTCGCAACAATATAGCTCTGCATAGCTTTGGGACCGCCGCCAAACACGATTTTTTTACCTTTTAAGTCAGCCATGCTCTGAATACCGCTGTCTTTGCGCACCAGTAGCGCACCAGCAATAGTCGCTTCGCCGAACTCTTCATTTTTCAAAATCACCTGATAGCCATATTTTTGCCGCGACACAATATAATGATATTGGTTGTAATGTACCAAGTCGTATTTTTGCGCTTCGACATCTTGCCAAAAGCTTGTAAAGTTTTTGGCTGTCACTAAGCGTACCTCGCGCCCTAACTGTTCAGATAAGTAGTGTGCTAGAGGACGAAATAAGTGCATAGTCACTTGAGCATTACGGCGCGGAAAAATACCCATTGTCAAAGCGGGTTGGTGGGCTGCGGCTGGTTCCGCAGCGAATATGATTGGCGCAGGCAAGATGAATGACAAGCTTATGAAAAGCCAAAGAATGAGTGGGTGGCGCATAAGAAAACTCCTTACCTTAAAAATAATGTGGATATAAACGTCTCATACTCGCATAGGGACGGGCATTCAACAATACCTGAAACTCAAACCTTCTAGGTTCAGAAAGCCAGATGCGGGTGTGACATGAGCGGGCAGTGTCATCAAGTCAGACCATACACCGGTAAGCCTACGCCATGAATGGCGCGAGCGGCGGGCGAGGCGAGGAATAAAATCGCCTGGGCTAAATCAGCCGGGGCGACCCATTGAGAAAAATCTGCCTCTGGCATGTCGGCGCGATTAGCGGGCGTGTCAATGGTGCCGGGCAAAATGCTGTTGACGTTAATGCCCCGCGCCTTGACTTCGGCTGACAGGCTTTCGGTCAAACGCAACACAGCGGTTTTAGAGACTACATAGGGACTCATGTTGCCCTTGCCTGCCAGCGCGACCCGCGCTGCGACGTTGACAATTTTGCCCTGTTGCCGTGCCAGCATGTGCGGCACTAGGGCGCGACTCATTAAAAACACTGATTTAGCGTTAATATTGAGCATTAAATCCCAGTCTTCTAAGGGTGTTTCGTGCAGCGGAGTCCCCATGCGAAAAGCCCCCGCGACATTCGCCAGCACATCAATGTGGGCAAAATGCACGAGAGCAGTGTCGATAGCGGTTTGTACCGCTTCAGCTTGAGTCAAATCCGCCGCGCAGCTTAAGCAGCGTGCGCTATCCCAATCCGCAAACTGCTTATCCAAAGCCTCTTGGTGTAAGTCGATAAGGACTAATTTCGCGCCCGCATCCCAGAACGCTTGACTGACGGCGCGTCCTAAGCTTCCCGCCGCGCCTGTGACGATAACAACTTGTCCTGTAAAATCAAACATATAAAACTCCTTTATGGGCTAAAACTGAGATTGCGCAAAAGTTTCTTTTTCACCGCCACTGGGGTCTTGCAAAGGTAAAAAAACCGCTCGCGCCGAGTGGAATCAAGGTGTTGCGCCAAAAATACCGACCGCGTAAGTCAGTTAATAGTAATTTTGCAAAGGGATCAATAAACTTCAGCATTCGCAGTATAATCTATATCCATACCTGCCAGAAACCGCATTTTTGTGTTATCCAGTGTGCTACCAATGCCCTGAGCGCAAGGTTTTCAGGCGGGACAGTATATCGTTTCGAGACATTGCAGAGGAGAAAACACAGTGGCATTAAAAAAAGGTGGCATGATGGGGCGCGGGATGCTCACCCTGCACATCAAAGACACAGATACCCTATATAAATCTTACTTACCCTTCTTAAAAAATGGTGGCTTGTTTGTCCCCACAGAAAAAAAATACAAGCTCGGTGACGAGGTGTTTATGCTGGTAACACTCATGGAAGAGAAAGAAAAAATTCCGGTTGCCGGCAATGTCGTGTGGATTAATCCGGTGCGTGCGCAAGGCAATCGCCCCGCCGGTATCGGCATACACTTCGGCGATAGAGACGACGGCAAGACACGCACCAAAATCGAAGCCATGCTAGTCGGTAAATTAAGAGCTGAGGCGGCAACTTATACCATGTAGCGCGTTTTGCGTCTTATTTTGCGTCTTTGCATCCCTTGTTTGCACTAGGCGTAAGACCAGAAGTCGTGATAACGTCAAGCTCCTTATTCACAATAGCTCAACCAACAAGGAAAAAATATGTCTATCGCAAAAGGTAAAACATTACAGATTTACAGCCTAGTGCTGTGCTGGCTTTTCAGTCTTTGGATGCTGCCGCTATCGGCAAAACCAAACGAGACGGACATTGAGGTCAGTCGGCTCAATGACTATTTGTTGTTCTTTTATGCAGGACGTGGCGATGCGGCTAACAGCACTGAGGATAATTGGGTAGCTGGTGCTGCTATGAAACTCGGCATCGGTATATACGTTTTACATCGGGGCAACAAAGCGATTGTGTATGACACCATGACCTCCGTCGCACAAGGGCGCTGGGTTAAAGAATATCTGCGCAAAGAGCTAGACATTGAGCATTTTACTGTGGTGCAAAGCCACTGGCATCTTGATCATGTAGCGGGTAACGAGGCTTTTAAGGGGCATGACATTATTGCGCAAAAGCTCACCCGCGAGATTATGGTGGAGAAAAAAGCAGCCCTAGAAGCAGGCGAAGAATGGGGTCCGCCGCCGATTAATCCATTGATTATTCCCAATCTTGTATTTAATAAAAGCATGGATATTTATTTAGATGATTTGAAATTAGAATTATTGAATTACAATATCCACACTAAAGATGCTAATCTGATTTATATTCCCAAAGATAAAATTCTTCTATGTGGTGATACCTTAGAAGACACTATCACCTATATGGTCGATATTGGCGATCTGCCAACACATTTGCAAGGCTTACAAGCAATGAAACAGCTTGATGTTAAAGTCTTGTATCCTAATCATGGCAATCCAGAAGTCATTCGTCAAGGCGGCTATGATAAAACATTAATTGATGCCACCTACAATTACATCAGCCGTATGTTAATGCGCGCCCATGATAATAATTTCTTAGACAGCAAACTAGAAAGTTTTATTGCTGATTCTTTAGAAAAAGGCTGGGTCACTTTATGGGAGCCTTACCGCGAAGTTCATCAAATGAACTTAGGCTTAGTTCACGAATACTTCCAAGACAAGCCATTGCCTCATTTACAGTAAGCACTAAACTGATACAAATGCTTGATAGGATTTGCAAACCTGTCAAGTTTTTAACTCGTTTTTATCAACAACAACCTCAGTGGAAAATACATCATGCGTTTAGCTCGCTTATTTAACATCATTGTTTTAGGTTTATCAGTAACATTCTTAACCGCCTGTGGCGAAAAAACCGCACCGGTTTTATCTATCGGTACAAATATCTGGACGGGTTATGAACCCTTATATCTAGCACGTTCTTTAGGCTATTTCGATGAAAAGAAAGTACGCTTAATAGAAAACTCCTCTTCCTCACAAACTTTGCGTGCTTATAAAAATAATGACTTGAATGCCGCCGCTTTAACTTTAGATGAAGTCCTAAACTTAAAACAACAAGGATTTGAACCTTGTGTTGTATTAGTCATGGATATTTCCGATGGTGCTGATGTGATTATGGGCAAACCAGAAATTGAAAACATGCAAGCATTGAAAGGCAAAAAAATTGGCGCGGAAAATACCGCCGTAGGCGCATACACCTTAGCCCGCGCTTTACAGTTGGCTGGTTTAACGGTTGCAGATGTAGAAGTGGTTTCTTTAGAAGTTGATGTGCATGAACAAGCCTATAAAGAAGGACGAGTCGATGCGGTTGTCACCTTTGAACCGGTGCGCGGTAAACTGTTAGCCGATGGTGCTAAACAACTATTTGACAGCAGTCAAATTGAGGGAGAAATTGTGGATGTATTAACTGTGCGTAAAAGTTATGTAGAACAACATCCCAAACAAGTTCGTTATCTATTAGATGGCTGGTTCAAAAGTCTTGATTTCTTACAACAAAATCCGCAACAAGCGGGCGAAAAACTAGCCCCGCGGATGGGTTTATCAGCCACTGAAGCGATTGCTTCTTTTGAAGGTTTGAAATTACCCAATCGAGAAGAAAACAAAGCCTTATTTATTGCGCAAGCAGACAAACCTTCCTCTCTACAAACTACCGCACAACTGCTCAATCAAGTGATGCTAGAGCAAAACTTATTACAAACCTCAGTGGATACTCAAAGCCTTTGTTTCTATGATGCTGGGTTATAAGTAATGGTTTATTTTTTTCGCTCGATTAAATTCAAGCTGATCTTGCTCATTCTGGGGCTGGCAATGCTCCAGAATGGGTATTTTCTGCATCAATCTTTACGACAGGCAGAATCACGCATTGAAAAAGAAATCCATGCGCAACTTAGCTTTCAACTTGAACACTTACAAGAAAATTTGCGTTATTTCATTGAGCGTGAAGATTTTTTGCAAGTACAAAAAGAGTTTGTCACTTTGGGGCTTGATGCGCATATTCGGCTAGGTATTTTGGTCAACTATGAAGATGAAGTTTTTAGCGCGTTGCGACGGGCTGATATAGGCAAACCCTGGCAAAACGTTATCAAACAACGCTTCTCGGAGCAAGCTGCTGAACTGATTAGCCGCATGCAAGCAAAATTTACGCAGGTGCGTATTTCTGAACGCGGGCTAGTCCGAAAAAGTGACGATGGCTCTTATCTCGAAGCTGTTTATCCCGTTGTATGCGGAACAAGCAAAGGCAGTTTGCGTCCTGACAAAATCGGGGTCGTATTGCTCTGGAAAGACCTCAGCATCTTAAAACAAGCTGCTCGACAAGATTTATTAAAAAATAGCTTGGGTGCTATTTTTGTTGTATTGATCGGCGCCATTATTATTTTAATAATGCTGCATTACTGGGTTGTTCATCCGCTGAATAATTTAAGTATTTCTGCGCAAAATCTGGCAAATCGTCAATGGGACTACACACGCCGTTTACCCACTAAACGTACTGACGAAATGGGTGTCTTAGGACGCGCTTTTGCAAACATGAGTGCTGAATTAAAGGAACTGTTTAATAAATTAGAACAAAAAGTAGAAGAGCGCACCGTGCAATTGGAAAACGCCTATAACGAAATCACGCAACTGAATCAGCGTCTAGCTTCAGAAAATATCCGTATGGGAACGGAACTTGAAGTAACACGCAAGTTACAGCAAATGGTTCTGCCGCATGAGGCAGAATTAAAACAAATTCAAGAACTCGATATTGCTTGTTTTATGGAACCTGCTTCAGAAGTCGGCGGCGATTATTATGATGTTTTGCAATACAATGGGCAGGTACAGATCGGTATTGGTGATGTCACTGGACATGGTTTAGAAAGTGGCGTACTGATGTTAATGGTGCAAACCGCAGTACGCACTTTGTTGCTGAATAATATCAGTGATGCGCATACTTTTATGTCGGTTCTCAATCGGGTGATTTACGATAATGTGCAGCGTATGCACTCAGACAAAAATCTAACCCTTTCTATTCTCAATTATACCCATGGTAAGCTTTGTTTAACTGGGCAGCATGAAGAAGTTTTGCTAGTTAAAAAAAATGCTACTATTCAACGTATTGATACTTTTGATTTAGGTTTTATGGTAGGACTAGAAAAAGACATTAGTCCTTTTATTGCTGAAATGGAAGTTGAATTACAAGAAGGCGATGGTATTGTTCTCTACACAGACGGCATCACCGAAGCCCGTCAAGGCAAACAAGAATACGGATTGGATCGTCTTTGTAGAATTATTCAAACACACTGGGATCAATCCGCGCAGGCAGTCTTAGAGGCGGTTGTTGATGATGTACGCACTTTCATCAATAACAGTCAATTACAAGATGATATTACGCTGTTAGTGATTAAAAAAACTGCCCTGAACGGATAGCATCGATTGTTCGCCAGTTCATCAGCGATAAGCGAAACGTAGGCTGATAATCAGCAGCAAAAGCGAGATAACAGCGAGCGCCGCTCCCCAAAACCAATACGGCAGCATTAAGTATTCTGCCATTTGTCCGGTGTCAGACAACATCAGTGCGCCGTCAATGGTGGCACTGTGCATAAACAAGTAATCCAGTTGTCGATATACGCTCACACAAGCTTGTACGCCCAAAAACTGAATAGCAAAACTTTGCGCCCAGCGTGCTGTATAAACAGCAATAAGTAAAATCACTGTGCCTAAACTGCCTACCACAATCCAGCCAAATCCCGCTTTAACCCAAATCAGCGCGGACAAAAACAGCATAAAACTCAGTAACAATAAGCACCAATGCGCGGTCTGATAATAACGCCCCGCCAAAATAAATACTGCGCCCGCTATCGCAGGTCCCAAAGGACCGCTGGCAGCGACAATGGCTAATCCCACATCCCCCAGCAATAAGCGATTGTAGCTATACATCGCAATCCCTGAGCCATTCGGCAATAATTTTAATTCTCGAAAATTTCCGCCTAGCAACATCGCGCTTAAGCCATGCGCCATTTCGTGAAACCAGGTAGCCAGCAGGGTAAAAGGGTACAAAATATAATTCCCCCAAGGTATTTGCCACAGCACAATAGTGCCTAAAGCAGCGACCATGAGACCAACAAGAGCCATGCGGTTTGGGTGCGGATAAGAAGAGCGCGATTGAGCCATGATGTGTTTCCTGATTGATAACTTCTGAGGTTATACTGCGCCCTGCCTGAAACTGCTCTCAGGGATATTTTTAAGTACTTATAATTCTAAGAATTGAAACTTGATAAAGCAAAAAATACAGTTTCTGGCAGGTATGAGTAGAAAAAGGATACTGTTGGACTAAAACGTTATTTTTAATGGACGCAGAGTGAATTTTATAAAAAAATGCTATTTTTTACAAAAATCATGATGTCAGCTTACCATGCACCCCCGCTCTGGTTGTAAGATATACTGCGCCGCCCTGCCGAAACCTGCGCTCAGAGGTCTTTTTAAGCCCGCTAGGGTGCGCGACATCTTTTCGTCGCGCACGCGGGGTGATGGCAGGCTGTCGAAAAACACCAACCGCATCACCTGAGCGACTAAAAAACTCAAAAAAAAACTTGACCTGTATGGCAAGCCTATATAAAATGCGCAGCTTCACTTGAGCGGGGCTATAGCTCAGCTGGGAGAGCGCTACAATGGCATTGTAGAGGTCGGCGGTTCGATCCCGCCTAGCTCCACCAGTCCCGCAAAAGTCAAGTCTTAAGTCCCCATCGTCTAGTGGCCTAGGACACTGCCCTTTCACGGCGGTAACAGGGGTTCGAACCCCCTTGGGGACGCCATCTTATCTATACCATTGTTAATTCTTTAACCCAAGATGCCAGCAGGTTCAGACTGCTGGCACACTAGCGGTCAGGCTGTTTCTTGTTGCGCGTCGCAACGATGTAAAAAAGGTGCAGCCATGCTCATTCAGCGACCGACCGATATTAAATCCTCAGACATCACATCTCCTTCTGTCTATTAAGCGCGGCGCAAGTTCATCTGCGATGTCGCGGGCTTGAACATTAGCAGGCGTTGCACCAACCGCTTGGGCAACCCAAAACAGCGCAGAAGTCTCTCGCCATGAGCGTTTTAAGCATCTGAAAAAAAGTCCCTTCAGCAGCGAAAAAGTGCCAGCACCCTACTCAAAATCACGACTTACAATAATTTTTACGAATTTGGCACAGGCAAAAGTGATCCCGCACCTTATGCCCATCAAATGAAAACCACGCCCTTTACAAACTTACATTTCGCGCCACCCAAGACTCATTTCAAGATGAACGTATTGAATTAATGGAACAATTTAAGCGGGTACTGGGTTTTGAA
>CAZOSP010000046.1:0-4171 GCA_964582525.1 uncultured Thiomargarita sp.
AAAAAGATATGTTAAGTGCCATTGATTACAACAGCCTGCCATCTTATCAAGCAGGGCAGCAAGAAGGAGAACGACTCGGCTTGCGTAGTGGCGAAGTACGTTTTCTAAAACGCCAATTGAAGAAAAAATTTGGTGCATTGCCGCAGGCACTTGAAGACCGCTTGGATATTGCGACCGAACAGCAGCTTGAACAATGCTCAGAAACAGTTTTAACGGCAGAGACTATAGATGATATTTTCGCTGTGTTGGATTAGCACCAAGCGATGTTTCGAAGTAAAAAAGCACCAACCGCGTAACGTGAAGCATTAATAGAGGATTAATAGATGGCAAGCTTACTTAGAACACTCAGCGCAATTTATCACATGGACTTATACAGATGATAACGAAAAAAGAAAAACGCTTAATTTGGATTGCACTGGCAATTTTCATAGGATATGCCGTGCCATTTCGCATCGTGCCAGCGGCGATTGATGGCTTTAAGCACTATCAGGCACAACAAACACAGTACAAAATGGAACTGGAGCGTTTGCAACGCCTTAGCCAGCAAGGAGAAAAATGGCAGCAAGAATTTACCCAGGCACAAGCACAAAAAGAAACGATAGAAGCAGCACTGTTGCAAGGTGAAAATCGAGAACTCATCAGCGCGCATTTGAAAAATCTGTTGCGTACTTTAGCAACACAAGCGGCTATCAATTTACAATCTTTAGATGTTTCAGAGTTTACAGAAACCGATGATTGGTTGTTAATTACACAAAAAATGCAGTTTGAAGCATCATCACAAGAAACCATGAACTTATTGCGATCGCTTAAAAAGCAATCTGTCGCTTTATCAATCGTCAGTCTTGATGTGCGCGTGATTCGTGCTAATCGCATTCAAGGCAGTCTTAGCGTCACTGGTTTTAGTCACGCGATAGCCGCCGCAGAACCCAGCAAGGAGAGCTAATATGGAAACCGAAATCTTGCGCCCGATTTTTACCCAGCTTTTAACCCCGCACGGCATCGCGCCGGTGGAGAGCTTTCCTGAAGAACCGCGTTTATTATTCAAACAACTGCCAGCGATTGAAGAACGCGCCAAAATTCGTTTTATTTTGGGGCGACAAGTGACATTTGAGCAAGCACAAGAAGATGAAGTTAATCGTTTAACCAAGCATTGGCGGGCTAAATTAACCCCGCAATTAGACAATAACAGCGAAACCTTTGCCGAGCAAGACAATGAATACCTTGAAGATTTAGCCTCTGAAGCACCCGTGATACGGATGGTCAATCACCTGCTAGAACGGGCAATGGATTTAAGTGCCAGCGATATTCATTTTGAACCTGAAGAAGATATGCTCAAAGTGCGTTGCCGGGTTGATGGCGTGATGATATTGCTGGAGCAGTTGTCACACAAGGTCACTGCGGCGATAGCCTCGCGCTTAAAATTAATGGCGCGGCTCGACATCGGCGAAAAACGCCTGCCGCAAGACGGGCGGATTCAGTACAAACTCGGACACCGCACCTTAGACATGCGGGTTTCAACCCTGCCCGGCGTACATGGCGAGTCAATAGTGTTGCGCATATTAGACCGCAGTGATGTGGGCGTAACCCTAGACCATCTAGGAATGCCAGCGGATGTGCTAAAAGCCTACGCAGAAGTGATTCGGCAGCCGTTTGGTATGATTTTGGTCACCGGTCCTACGGGAAGCGGCAAAACCACCAGCTTGTACGGCACTTTGGAAAAAATTAACACAGGTACGCAAAAAATTATTACCGTTGAAGACCCGGTTGAATACCAGATGTCGGGCGTGACACAAATTCATGTCAATTCCAAAATCGGTTTAAGTTTTGCGGCGGGCTTGCGCTCCATTGTGCGACAAGACCCGGATGTCATTCTGGTGGGCGAAATTCGTGACCAAGAAACCGCAGAAATCGCCATAGAATCAGCCCTGACCGGACATTTGGTATTTTCTACCCTGCACACCAACGATGCCGCCAGTGCCATCACGCGCTTGCAGGACATGAATATTGACACCTATTTAATCAGCTCCAGCGTACTCGGCATTATGGCGCAGCGTTTGGTGCGGCGCGTGTGTTCGCATTGCGCAGAAACGCTTGAATTACAAGCAGAAGAAGCGCGAGTTCTCGGCATTGAACAGGATGATTATCCGCATATTCAGCGCGGGCGCGGCTGCGAACGCTGCGGACATACCGGCTATCGCGGGCGCGTGGGGATTTATGAGTTATTGATCTTGTCCGATGAAATTCGCCATGTGGTCAGTTCCGGTGCAGACGCAAACGCGATTCGCGCTCAAGCCTTAAAAGAAGGGATGCGCACTTTGCGCCAAGATTCCCTAGAAAAACTCAAGCAAGGTGTCACTACACCGGAAGAAATTTTGCGTGTCACCCGCGCTGCATAAATATCCCGCAAGGACACAGCGATGCGTTATTTATTTATTGGCTACAGTAATTTATCCTTAAAAATCATTAATATATTGCATCGCAAGCATGACATCATGCTGTTAGGCAACTCGCACTAACTAAACACCCCTGCATTGCGCAGGATTTTTGTGGGTCTCCAAGTCACGACAACAGGCGCATAATCATTCTGTGCAACTGTTGTCGTAACGCACAAGACCGACAAAAAAACCAGCGGGGAGGTATTTGTTGCGCGTTGCCTTAAGGTGGCTGAGTGCGCGGATTTCTACGGGGATGTCGCGGAGTTTTTTGCCACGCAAATCCAAGCGGCTACCGCGCTCGGCTTGATTGGCTTGGATTTGGTCAAGAATCTCTTGGGGGGGTGGACATGGTTAATCGCTTCTCTCGTTCTCATCGCTCTGCGTGGGAATGCCTTTGTGACCGCTCTGCGGTGACCCGCCGCGATGAGCAGTGTTGGGTAGTGACACAAAATTTCGTGTTGCCCGTTTCGCCATGAATGATTGCAGCCCTTCATGCACAGCCAAGCAGTGCAATATTAGCCGATTTTTGACTGCGCTTTTTGGCTTCTTTGCAACGAGAATCGAAAGTTTTAACCTCAGAAGTATATACTGGCGGGTGGCGGATGGCTGGCTGTTAAGTAGAAAAAACCCAAGGAGACCTGAATGAACCACGACACTGCGCAATCCATTTACCCGAAAATCCGTATGCGTCGTATGCGCCGCGATGATTTTTCGCGCCGCTTGATGCGCGAACAGCAACTCAGCGTTGATGACTTAATTTATCCGCTGTTTGTTTTGGAGGGCAAAAATCAACGCCAGGCGGTTGCTTCCATGCCGGGCGTGGAGCGCGTTAGCATTGATCAGCTGCTGATTGAAGCCGAAGCGGCGGTAAAACTCGGCATACCCGCGCTGGCGTTGTTTCCGGTGATACCCACAGAACAAAAATCCGCAGACGCGCAACAAGCTTATCATCCCGATGGCTTGGCGCAACGTGCGGTGCAAGCCTTAAAACAGGCATTTCCGGAACTGGGCGTGATAACCGATGTCGCCCTAGACCCTTTTACTATTCACGGACAAGATGGGCTGTTAGACGACAGCGGCTATGTGATGAATGATGAAACCATTGAGGTGCTGGTTAAGCAAGCTGTGTCTCATGCCGATGCGGGTGCGGATGTGGTCGCGCCTTCTGACATGATGGATGGACGCATCGGCGCGGTGCGCGAGGCTTTAGAAAACGCTGGACACCGCAACACGCGCATCCTCGCCTACTCGGCTAAATACGCTTCGAGCTTTTACGGACCTTTCCGCGATGCGGTGGGTTCGGCGGCAAATTTGCGCGGTGCTGACAAATACACGTATCAGATGGATGCGGCTAACAGCGATGAGGCATTGCGCGAAGTGGCGTTAGATTTGGAAGAGGGCGCGGATATGGTGATGATTAAGCCGGCAATGCCTTATCTCGATATTGTGCGCCGCGTGAAGGACAGCTTTGGCGCGCCGACTTTGGCTTATCAAGTCAGCGGCGAGTACGCGATGCTTAAAGCGGCTGCGCAAAATGGCTGGCTGGATGAAAAAGCGGTGGTGATGGAATCGCTGCTGGGCATTAAACGCGCTGGCGCGGATGCTATTTTGACTTATTTTGCCAAGCAAGCGGGCGAGTGGTTGACAAGCTGATTGCTATAGATTTTCAGATGATCTCGAACAGTCCAGTAGGGTTTGCGCCAGCTCTTTTTGTGGCGCGAACGCGAATGATCGGC
>CAZOSP010000046.1:4271-27513 GCA_964582525.1 uncultured Thiomargarita sp.
AGCGTGCCATCATCCCGCGTGTGCGACGAAAAGATGTCGCGCACCCTACCGGGCTTGGGAACGAGAAAAAAATGCAGTTGTCTTGCAGTCCAGTAGGGTTTGCGCCAGGTCTTTTTGTGGCGCGAACGCGAATGATCGGCAGCGTGCCATCATCCCGCGTGTGCGACGAAAAGATGTCGCGCACCCTACCGGGCTATCCTCAAAGTTTTCAGGTTTTGCAGCTCACCTTACGCAGGAAAAATTTTGGATAAGGAAGAATCAATGAGTTACGTTTTAGCGTGATCGCGTAAGTTATTGATTTTTCGTTCGCGGGAATTTTCTCTGCGTAACGTGAGTTATAATATGAAAAAGGAGCTTCTGCGTAACATCAGAATATAAGATTCTTGCAATCCATGAGGAAATACCATGAAAAAGAAACTGCTCGCTGGCACTATTTCACTGCTTTTGTCACCGCTGTCACAGGCTGATGGTTTAACGATGGCTGATTTAACCAGCTTGGATTTAGAGCAATTACTGAACATCACCATCAGTGACACCGATCTCGCAACCAAGACTGTTATGAACTCAGATGAAGTGCCGGGTATGGTGACAGTGCTGCATGGGCGTGATTTAGCCGTCGCCGGGACACGCACGGTGTGGGAAGCTTTGGAACACGCTCCAGGGCTTGCCGTGACCTATAACAACTTTGGTGAATTGCTGGTGCAGGTGCGTGGCGTGGGCTATACCCAGCACGCGGGCGTGGTTAAAATTCTGCTCAACAATCTCGACATGACCAGCGGCGTGTATGGCAACGCCGAACCGGTGTTGGCTTTGCCCATTGAGCAAGTCGAACGGATTGAAGTCATTCGCGGTCCGGGTGCGGCTGTATATGGGGAATTTGCTTATATGGGAGTGATCAATGTCATCACCCACAAAGACAGCAATGCGGTATATGCCAGCGGCGCAAGTCACCATACTTGGGGCGGCGGTGCGCTGTTATCGCATCAGCAAGGAGACTGGAAACTGCACGCCAATTTAGCCTATTGGGATACCCAAGGGTCAGGCATGGATTCCGGTCCCGATGTGTTCAGTGCCAGAGGTCTCGGTTACGCACCGGGGCCTATTGATGATGAAGAAGGTTCACGACTGGCGGTATTTGGTGCCGACTATAAAAACACGGAACTGCGTCTGCAAGTGGCGCAACGCAGCATGGCAGATTTTTACGGACTGGTAGCTTTGCCACCACCAGAAGGTATGGCACGTGGCAAAAATCGTAGTTGGCACGCTGACTTAAAACAAAAACACGCTTTTTCTGAAGATTTGCACGGTCATCTACGCGCTGCTTACAAAGAGGAAAGCGTCAGTGGGGAGATGCACTTTATCGATCCGGCTGGAGCACCTGTTCAATTCGCACCTCCGGCTCAAGACGGTACGCCCGTAGTGCTTTCTGAAGATGCGATGAATCAACGCCACACTGCTACTAAGCGTTGGGAGACAGAGGCTGAACTCCATTGGGATGGCTGGCAAAATCAACAGTGGTTGTTAAATCTAACCTATGCCGATTTGAGCATTGACGATGCTTGGGAATACGGCAATCACTCACCCACCCGGCCATCCGGTAGCTTTATGAAACTCGGTGGCGATCAGGCTTGGATCGCGCTCGACAATAAACGAAGAATTTTGGGCGTAACCATGCAAAACCAAGTGCATCTCAGCGATGCGCTCGAACTCACCGCCGGCTTGCGTTACGATGACTACAGCGATGTCGGCTCCAATCTCAGTCCACGACTTGCGGGCGTATGGCGCGTCAATGACAAACACATACTCAAAGCACAGTATGCGCAAGCTTTCCGCCCGCCGACTTTCGTACAATTGTACGATACTCGCGTAGTACGCGATCTACAGCCAGAAACCTTAGAAAGCTGGGAATTCAGTTATGTCTATCGTGACACATCGCGGGTTGGACGCATTACCTTATTTCGCGACCAATTGGAAAATATGCTGGTGCGTCGAGCCGGTCCCCCTACCGTCGATGCCATTCAAAATAGCGGTAAAATTGACCTCCAAGGCATCGAATTGGAATGGGGGCATAGTTTAAGCAAAGATTGGAAATTGCTCACCAATCTGTCCTATGTAGATAGCGAAGATAAAAACGCTGCTAAAGCCGTCGGCGGTTCCCGTGAATGGCTGGGTAATCTAACCTTGAGGGGACGTATTGCTCCCAAATGGTTTGCCAGTGCGCACTACCGTTATTACGGTGATGCGGCGCGTTGGGCGGCTGATACGCGCCCTGCGCTGGACGGCTACGATACGCTGAATATGAGTCTGAGCGGTTATGACTTGGGCATCAAAGGTTTGACTTTGCAAATCGGAGTGAAAAACCTGCTGGATACTGAAATCAAACTGCTGGCAATGGAAAATACCTACTCGGAAGATTTGAATCGCCCCGGACGGACCTGGTGGCTTAGCGTGAAGTATGCGTGGTAAGGGCTGCTTGGTTGATAACTGCAAATCCTGACCATGCAAGCGCGTGGGAAGGATGAGGAGGCAAATATTTCAAAATATGTCCTGTCTCAAAAACTCGCCGCCGCCGAAGCCCCCGCCAAACCGCTGCCGACCACGATGATTTTGAATTTGCGCTTATTCGCGGGGCTAATCAGGCGCGAATCGCGGATGTGTTTGTCCCATTTGTCTTCGAGATGACCCGCTGGGAGGGCGGCGTTGAGTTCAGGCATGATAAAACTCCGCTGGTCATTGAATCATCGGTTGATGATTGGGCGCGTTGCCAACTGTCATTGGGGAACAGATAACAACTGTTCAAAATCTATCGGTTTTTTTTAGTCTTCACGTTTGCATTCGCCTTCAATGGTTGAGGGGGGATGCGGGGTTGGAGGTTTGGGTGGGGATGAGGCGGTACGGGAACGCGCTTGTTGAGCGGCTGCCTGCTGCATACGATGGCTTAAATAGCCGGCTAATATCTGCCGCGTCCAAGGGAGTAGGCAGATAAAACCTAGTGCATCAGTGAAAAAGCCTGGGGTGAGTAATAAAATACCGCCTACTAATAACATCAAGCCTTCTATCAATATCTGTGCGGGTATTTCGTTTTGCTGTAATTGGTTTTGTAGGCGTTGTAAAGTGACTATGCTTTGTTGGCGCAGCATGATCATGCCGATGATGGCGGTGAGAATAATCAGTCCTAGGGTCGGCAATACGCCGATTTTTTGCCCTACGGCTAATAGCAGATAAATTTCAATAATGGGGAGCGTGATAAAGAGGAATAATATCAGTGAAAACATGGTTACTCGCTTACTAAACGCTTTGGCATACTTTGAGTAGATCAATAAAAAAGCCGATCTAATGGAGGACAGATCGGCTCGTGAGCGTCCAGCCTTTAGATAAACCTGTGGGGTTTTAAAAAGGTGGAATGCGCTGACAAAGAAAGCACATCAGTTTTAGGAATGATGCGCTTCGTATCTCACCGCATCCTACCGGAGTTGCTCGGCTTTGTGTTGAGCAGAAACGCAATTATGGGCAGAGGGGTGCGATTTTGTTGAGTGCTTGACGGACAGCGACCCAACCCATGCCTAAATTGACTTTTTTGCTGGTGATGAGAACGACTAAGGCGTTGGGTTTGTCAGGCACAACTGCCATAAAGTGAAAGGTGTTTTCGGTGGTCATTTGTACTTCGTTAATCAGGTGTGTTTTGTTGTTGCCGCGCATGTTGGAAATCATGTCTTCTACCGCTGCCACATTTTTTCCGCGAAACATGTCAACGGCAGCAGCGGCTACCGCATCTAGGTAAGATTGGGTGAAGTAGGGAATGTTGTGCGCTACCCCTAGCAATAAACCGCTTTCTAAATCGACAACGGCACATCCTAGTGCGGAATCGACTTGTTTTACTACATCGGCACAAATTGAGTTAATGTCAGCCATACTGTCAGTCTCCTGTTGAGATTGTTGAAAAAATTTGTTAATTACTCACATTACGCGGTTGGTGTTTTTTGGCTCAAAACCTGACTCCACTCGACACCCGTAAAAGAAGCTTTTGCGTAATATTAGTCAATCACGCATAAAAAGTACCAAAGCGTGTGCTTACTGTACTGGAATTTGCGCTGAAATCCAATGTCATTACTGGGGCAAGATCAAGGCAACAGTGCAATATGCTGCAAGCCGGTATTTTCTGCCAGAGCCAGCATGATATTCATATTCTGCACCGCCTGTCCCGCGGCACCTTTGACGAGGTTATCAATAACGGCTAATACGACTACTGTATCGCCGTCTTGCGGACGATAAACTGCCAGACGACAATCATTATTGCCGCGCACTGTGCGAGTTTCGGGGTGCGAACCGGCGGGCAGCACATCAACAAAATATTCATTGCGATAACGCTGTTCAAATAATGCCTGTAGTTCTTCTTGCTGGGTGTTATTTTTTAACCGCGCATAGAGGGTTGCATGGATGCCACGAATGGTCGGCAGCAAATGCGGCACAAAGGTTAATGCGACTGGGGCTTGGTTGAGCGCGCTTAAGCCTTGCTTGATCTCCGGCAAATGCCGATGTCCATCGGCTTTGTACGCCTTAAAATTGTCGCTGGCTTCGCCCAGCAGGGTGGCTACGCTTGCTTTACGTCCGGCGCCGCTGACACCCGATTTGACATCGGCAATTAAACTATCGGTGGCTATCAAGCCCGCCTCTATCAAAGGCGCGAAGCCTAACTGCACGGCGGTTGGGTAACAGCCCGGATTGGCTACCAAACGCGCTTTGGCAATCTCTTTTCGGTGCAGTTCCGGCAAACCATAAACGGCTTCTTGCAAAAGGTCAGGGCAGGCGTGCGGCATACCATACCATTGCTCCCATAGTTGTCCATCGCGCAAGCGAAAATCAGCCGCTAAATCAATGACTTTAACGCCCGCTGCTAACAATTCAGGAACCGCTTGCATCGCTGTTCCGTTGGGCGTGGCATAAAACACCAGATCACAGTGGCTTAAAGCGTTGACATCCGGTGCAGAAAAAGCTAAATCCACATGTCCGCGCAGATTAGGAAACATCGCATCGACCCGCATACCTGCGTCAGAACGTGAGGTAATCACTTGTAATCGTGCTTGTGGATGTGTTGCCAATAAACGCAGTAATTCAACACCCGTATAGCCTGTTCCGCCAACAATACCGATTTTTATAGACATAATGTACTCGTCACTCAGCAAATGAAACCCAGCATTATACTCATACCCGCCAGAAACTGCATTTTTTGCTTTACTAAGTTTTACTTAACTCACGTTACGCGGTTGATGTTTTTTGCTGCAAAATATCGCTTAGGGATAGGCATTCAATAATACCCGAAACTCAAACCTTCTGGGTTTTCAAAACCTAGCCCATCTTTAACACCCCACCCCCAAATTTTCCCCTATAACCACTCCAAACCCTGCATTCTTTCGTTTCAAATCGCCGAAAATCCGATTGTAGTGCCATAATATTTTGGCGGGTGTCTTAAGGAGACAAATTCATGCTAAAGATTTTTGCAAAAACAAAAAACAGTCTTTGCACAACATCGGTATATAATGTGCGTGATTTTGGCTACCTCTTAAGGAAAAGACAGTGATTAATAAATTGCGCAATATCGCAATCATCGCCCACGTTGACCATGGCAAAACCACGCTGGTTGACAAATTGCTTGAACAATCAGGTACTTTGGGCGCACGCGCCGAACCCGCCGAGCGCGTGATGGATTCTAATGCGTTAGAAAAAGAGCGCGGCATTACCATTTTGGCAAAAAACACTTCGCTGCGTTGGCAGGATTACCGCATCAATATTGTGGATACACCCGGACATGCCGATTTTGGCGGCGAAGTCGAGCGCGTTTTGAGCATGGTCGACTCCGTGCTGCTGCTGGTTGATGCGGTCGAAGGACCCATGCCGCAAACCCGTTTTGTCACCCAAAAAGCCCTAGCACGCGGGCTTGAGCCGATTGTTGTGATTAACAAAATTGACCGCGACGGCGCACGTCCAGATTGGGTTTTAGATCAAACATTCGATTTATTTGACCGCTTAGGCGCAAATGACAAACAGCTTGATTTTCCCATAGTTTATGCTTCCGGCTTAAACGGTTATGCCAGCCTTCATGCCGATGTGCGCGATGGCAATATGGACCCGCTGTTTGAAACCATTATTAATCACGTTCACGCACCCAATGTCGATCCAGACGCTGCTTTTCAGATGCAAGTCAGTGCCTTAGATTATTCTAACTATGTTGGTGTCATCGGCATTGGACGCATCAATCGCGGACGTATTAAAAGCAACTCGGCGGTTACTATTGTCGATGCCAAAGGCGCGAAACGGCAGGGGCGGGTGTTACAAATTCTTGGTTTTCATGGGCTTGAGCGGGTTGAATTTCCAGAAGCCAAAGCCGGCGACATCATTTGTTTCACCGGTATTGAGCCGCTCTATATTTCCGACACCCTTTGCGATCCCAATCATATCGAAAGCCTGCCTGCCCTAGTGGTTGATGAACCTACCGTCAGCATGATGTTTCAAGTCAATAATTCTCCCTTTGCCGGCAAAGAAGGCAAATATCTCACTTCCCGACAAATCCGCGAGCGTCTGCAAAAAGAACTGCTGCACAACGTCGCCTTGCGTGTAGAAGACACGGATGATCCCGACAAATTCCTAGTCTCAGGACGCGGCGAACTGCATTTATCCGTACTGATTGAAAACATGCGTCGTGAAGGTTATGAACTTGGCGTGTCTCGCCCGCAAGTTATTTTCAAACAAGTTGACGGAATAAAACACGAACCTTATGAACAGCTAACGATTGATGTCGAAGAACAGCATCAAGGCACGATCATGGAGCGTCTCGGCGAGCGTAAAGCCGACTTGACCAATATGGAGCCGGACGGCAAAGGGCGTGTGCGCATGGATTTCATCATTCCGGCGCGAGGTTTGATTGGATTTCGCACCGAATTTCTCACTGCCACCTCCGGCACCGGCTTGTTGTATCATGTTTTTGACCACTACGGTGAAGCCAAACCGGGCAGCATCGGCGGTCGCAACAACGGCGTACTGATTTCCAACGGGCAAGGCAAGGCACTGGGTTACGCGCTATTTAACTTACAAGAACGCGGACGTTTAATGCTTGGGCACGGCACAGAAGTCTATGAAGGCATGGTTATCGGGGTTCATTCGCGCAACAACGACTTAACCGTCAACCCCTTAAAAGCCAAGCAACTGACCAATATTCGCGCCGCTGGCACGGATGAAAACATCATGCTGACACCGCCATTAGACTTCACCTTAGAACAAGCTTTAGAGTTCATTGATGACGATGAATTGGTTGAAGTCACGCCTAAAAGTATTCGAGTGCGCAAGAAATTCTTAAAAGAACACGAGCGCAAACGCGCTTCGCGTGGAACGGAATAAACTAAACGCAGGGGCATGTTGAAGATGCCACACGGGCAAATCTGTGGCATACTCGCAACCCTCAAAATACCGACTTGGAGACACGCGATGACAGCCGTACAAAACCCTGACAAACGCCCTTGGTTTAAAGAACCCTTCGTATGGATGGTGTTATTTTTCCCCAGCCTCGCCATAGTCGCGGGAACTTACACCCTCTTTTTAGCCGTAACAACCAGTGACGGCTTGGTCGTTGATGATTATTACAAACAAGGCTTGGAAATTAATCGCACCCTCGAACGTGATTTTGTCGCACAAGACTATGGCTTGCAAAGCGCGCTGCAAATTAACCGCGAAAATCTCATGCTACAAGTACAGATGATGCAGGAAAACAAAGCGTATCAACTGCCTCAGCAAATCAGCTTAAATTTTCGTCACCGCACCCGCAGCGGTTTTGACCAAAGCCTGTCCTTGCAGCTTGAAGAAGGCAGTGTTTATCGTGGACAGCTTGAAAAAAACCTGCAAGCGGGTTGGTGGACTGTGCAAATGGAAGCCGATAATTGGCGTTTGCAGGGCAGAATGCGCCACACCATGAGCGAACTCTGGTTAAGTCCGCCGATCTTGTCCAAAGACAGTTAATCCCGCGCACCCACTCTCGTTCTTGCGCCTGACAGAATTCAACATCTATCAGGCTGCGCAAGCCCTGCTACACGAAATTCAAGTGCTATAGATTTTCAGATAATGAATGCCTGAAGCAAACCTGACAGGTCTTCAAAACCTATCAGGTTTTTGGCAATGATTTATCTGAAGCACTATAGACGCTAGACAGCGCAATATCTACACACGAGGACAACCCCGCCATGAACATCATTCTCGCACAACCCCGCGGCTTTTGTGCAGGCGTTGAACGCGCTATCGATATTGTTGAGCGCGCCCTGGATTTACACGGCGATCCCGTCTATGTCTTCCACGAAATCGTCCACAACCGCCACGTTGTCGAAGGATTACGCCAGCGCGGTGCGATTTTTGTTGAGGACATCCACGACATCCCGGCGCGTAGCATCTGTATTTTCAGCGCGCACGGGGTGGCACGCAGCATTGTTGAGCAAGCCCAAGCACGCCAGCTTCACGCTATTGATGCCACCTGTCCGCTGGTCACTAAAGTTCACAACCAAGCCAAGCGTTATCATCAACAAGGCTTTGATGTGATTATTATTGGACACGCCGGACATCCCGAAGTCGAAGGCACTAAAGGACAAATAAACGGGCAAGCGTGCGTGCTGTGTAGCGTCGCCGAAGTGCAAGCCCTGCAAGTTAAAGACCCCGACAAGCTGGCTTATGTCACACAAACGACCTTAAGCATTGATGACACCCGCGCCGTCATAGATGCACTGCTGGCGCGTTTTCCCAACATTCAAGGTCCTGCTTTACAAGACATTTGCTATGCCACGCAAAACCGCCAAAATGCGGTGCGAGAACTCGCCAAAGAAATCGATTTGCTGCTGGTGGTGGGGGCGAAAAACAGCTCTAACTCTAACCGCCTCAGCGAGCTCGGCAAACATACCGGCATCACTGCTTACCTCATTGAAGACGCGGACGATATTCAAATCCAGTGGCTCGACAGTCAGCCGCGCATCGGCATTACCGCTGGCGCGTCCGCGCCGGAAGTGCTGGTGCAAGGCGTGTTGGAGAAGTTACGCAAACTTGGCATTGAGCAGGTGCAAGAAATGCTGGGTATTGAAGAAAAAACCACTTTCAAAATTCCTCTTGAATTAATTAATATCCCGTCTCATGTTAAAAAACGGTCGTCTTATCATCTTTTAGATTAATTAATGTCTTCCTGCCAGACCTTCTTGGTTTTTGCAAGCGAGAAGGTTTTGGATAAAAGTGCGTCATTAAGGAGTTATCAGAAATGCCACAAATTACTTTTTTACCTCATGCAGACATTTGCCCGGAAGGCAAGACAATTCAGGTTGGTTCCGGTATGAGTGTCTGCGATGCGGCGTTAGAAAATGGTATTGAACTAGAACATGCGTGCGAAAAATCTTGTGCTTGCACGACTTGTCATGTCATTGTGCGTAAAGGCTTTAATTCTTTACTTGAAGCCAGTGAAGATGAAGAAGATTTGTTAGACAAAGCTTGGGGCTTAGAAGCTGAATCTCGTTTAGCCTGTCAAGCCATTGTGGCTGATGTAGATTTAATGGTGGAAATTCCTAAATACACCATTAATCACGCGAAAGAAAACCATTAAGCAAAAAAATTACGGGAGGATACTATGGGTTTGAAATGGACAGATGTGCAGGATATAGCAATTGAACTGAGCGAGAAATATCCCGATATTGATCCGCAGTATGTTAATTTTCCTGATATGCACCAATGGATTTGTGAACTCGAAGCATTTGATGATGATCCGCAGCGTTCTGGGGAGAAAGTTTTAGAAGCCATTCAAATGGCTTGGATTGATGAAGCGGCGTAGTTGATAAGAAAAACATTAAAAAAACCCGCCGAAGCGGGTTTTTGTTCTGAGTCTGAGAATGCTAACCTCCCGCACATACAGCCACCAGAGTCTGTTTGTGCGGAAGACCACTAGCTCCCAGTGCTTAAGGGCTTAAGGGCTTACATCATGCCCATGCCACCCATACCGCCCATATCACCCATGCCGCCACCAGCAGGAGCATCGTCTTTAGGGACTTCGGCGACCATCGCTTCTGTGGTAATCATCAAACCTGCCACAGAGGCTGCGTTTTGCAGGGCTGAACGAGTCACTTTGGTGGGGTCAAGAATACCCATGTCGATCATGTCGCCGAAGGCTTCGTTGCTGGCATTGTAGCCATAATTGCCTTCGCCTTCTTTGACTTTGTTCATCACTACCGAAGGCTCGCCACCAGCGTTAGCAACGATTTGACGCAAAGGTTCTTCCATCGCACGACGGGCTAAACTGATGCCCATGTCTTGATCGTGGTTGGTACCTTTGAGGTCTATCAACGCGCTTAAAGCACGGATCAGCGCAACACCACCGCCCGGCACAACACCTTCTTCAACGGCTGCACGAGTGGCGTGTAAGGCATCTTCTACGCGGGCTTTTTTCTCTTTCATTTCCATTTCGGTGGCTGCACCGACTTTGATCACAGCAACACCGCCAGCTAATTTAGCCACCCGTTCTTGCAGTTTTTCTTTATCATAGTCAGAGGTTGCGGCTTCGATTTGTTGGCGAATTTGCGCTACGCGGTCTTCAATTTCTTGGCTGCGACCCGCACCGTCAACAAGGGTGGTGGTATCTTTGTCAACAGTGATTTTTTTCGCCGTACCTAAGTCGTCTAAAGTCGCTTTTTCTAAAGTTAAGCCGACTTCTTCAGAGATGACTGTGCCACCGGTCAAAACGGCAATGTCTTGTAACATGGCTTTGCGACGATCACCGAAGCCGGGTGCCTTAACGGCGCAGACTTTAACAATGCCGCGAATCGTGTTGACGACTAAGGTGGCTAAGGCTTCGCCTTCTACGTCCTCAGAGATAATCAACAACGATTTGCCTTGTTTTGCAGCCCCTTCCAACACCGGCAACAATTCGCGGATATTGGAGATTTTTTTGTCGTGTAACAGAATTAAAGGATTTTCTAATTCTGCGGTCATGGTTTGCTGATTATTGACAAAATAAGGCGACAAGTAGCCACGATCAAACTGCATACCTTCAACGACGTCGAGTTCATTGTCTAAAGAAGTGCCTTCTTCAACGGTGATAACGCCTTCTTTGCCGACTTTGCCCATAGCATCCGCAATAATGCGACCGATAGCTTCGTCAGAGTTGGCAGAGATGGTGCCGACTTGCGCAATGGCTTTGTCATCGGTGCAAGGTTTAGACATGCTTTTCAATTCGCCAACCGCAGCGATAACAGCTTTGTCAATACCACGTTTCAGGTCCATTGGGTTCATGCCCGCAGCAACGGCTTTGATGCCTTCCGCTAAAATAGCTTGCGCTAATACGGTTGCGGTGGTGGTGCCGTCGCCCGCAATGTCAGAAGTTTGTGAAGCCACTTCTTTGACCATTTGCGCGCCCATGTTTTGGAATTTGTCTTCCAACTCGATTTCTTTCGCCACCGAGACACCATCTTTGGTGATGGTAGGTGCGCCGAAAGATTTATCTAATACGACATTGCGTCCTTTAGGACCCAAAGTCACTTTGACGGCATTAGCTAAAACATTAACACCGGCGATCATACGTTGACGTGCGTCATCACCAAAACGAACTTCTTTTGCACTCATCATTAAATACCTCTGGATTAAATCGGGTTAGAAATAAACGGATTAAGCAGTAAAATAGAGCTACAGGTGTTTAGCCTTCAATGACTGCCATGATGTCATCTTCACGCATCACCAGCAGTTCTTCGCCATCCACTTTCACTTCAGTGCCGGAATATTTACCAAACAATACTTTTTCGCCAACTTTAAGGTCTAAGCTGCGAACCTCACCATTGTCTAAAATCTTGCCGTTGCCCACTGCGACAATTTCGCCACGAATGGGTTTTTCGGTTGCATTATCAGGGATAACGATGCCGCCCGCAGTCGTGCGCTCTTCTTCCATACGACGCACAATGACACGATCATGCAATGGACGAATGTTCATAGTGTTTTATCTCCTTAAAAAAGTGGATATTAATAAATGCCAAAGGATAAATTATTAGCACTCGCAGTCTGTGAGTGCTAACAAGTCTGTGGGCAGAATGATAAGGACGTATTTTTTCATGTCAAGAGATCAGCAAATAATTTTTTTAGCTGCCAAGTTCGCCTGTTTGACGGATTTGACAGATTTGACGGATTTGACAGATTCGACGGATTTGACAGATTCGACGAAAATGGCTGACGGCGTGCTGGGAGCGGCTGGCGACGACCTCAGCCACGCCGCCTACGGCGGCACCGCTAATCCGAAGACTAGCCCCTCTCCTCAACATCAGGGTTTCACCCTGCTAGAAGTGCTGGTAGTCATGCTGCTTATCGGCATCATCCTGAGTTTTGCCACTTTGTCGGTGAACGTAGGCAATCCCGACAGCCTTGTCCGTAAAGAAGCGCGGCGTTTACAAAGCCTAGTCACCGTGGCGCGAGAAGAGGCGTTGCTCAATAACCGACTGCTGGGCGTAGCCATCACAGACAGGGGTTATGGTTTTTATGCGCTAGATGAAAAGGCGTGGAATCGACTAGAAGATGAACATTTGCGCGGGCGCGATTTACCCGATAACCTGGAGCTGGCGTTGGACATAGAAGCAGCCCCCGTCGCACTAAAAAGCGAACCGCCCAAACAGCCGCAAATTTTGCTTTTGCCGGACGGCGAAGTTACTGCTTTTAACTGTATATTTAGGCACTTACAGCATGATAGTGCTTATCAACTTAGTTTTACTTTATTAGGAGAAAGTCCCGCCATTCGGAGCCTAACATCGTTAAAATAACCGCCCCCGCCACTTGCGTTTTAACCCATCTTTAACACCCTATTTTAAACCGTTTTTCAAGCTCACTAGCTCAGCAAATGACAAACACCAACACCCCCCACGACTCTGGTTACAAACACCTATTCTCCCATCCTGAAATGGTCAAAGACCTGCTGCAAGGTTTTGTGCCGCAAGATTGGGTGAAAGAACTGGATTTTTCAACACTGGAAAAAATGCCCGATCACTACGTCAGCGACGATTTGCGCCACCGCGAAGATGATATTATGTGGCAATACTGCGGCAGCCGCACCCCGCAGGATTTGCTGCATATTGTGGGTTACTTGCTCAAAGAGAAGTATAACCCAAGCCCTGAAAGGGCAAATAAATAAGTATTTTTGCTAACACTGCTGAAGCCTTCGCTCAAGGAGCATCCTATGTCCGCCATCGTCAGCGTTGCGATATTATCCGCCTTGCTCTACTGCATCACCTACCTAGTGGTGTTTTTACAGTTGCCGAAAGCTTGGCAGCGCGCTAACTGGTTGCTTGTCGCGCTGTGGCTTATCGGCGCAATCGTGGATGCTGGTGGCGATTATTTTATCTTTACGCTGGGGCTGACGCTGCTGTTGATGCCGATGTCGTTGTTAGTGGTGGTGGGGCGCGGCATTCCCATACGGCGGGAAGAAACGAGAAAACCGCTCGCCGAAGTCGCCGATCAAAGCGAGGATGAATTAAATTTTGAGTTAGACATACCGAAGGAAAGTGCGCAATCTGTCCCGCAATCGACTCCGCAATCGACTCCGCAATCGACTCCGCAATCGACTCCGCAACCTGTCCCGCAATCTGTCCAACAACCAAAACCTGACAGGTTGCAAAAACCTGTCAGATTTTTAAACGCTATCTCCTCTTTTAAGCACTTCATTCAGCGCAGTGTGTGGAATTTCCTCTGGCAAAACATCGGCTGGTTTATCGGCGGCTTTTGCTTCGTCTCTGGATCGGTGTTTCTGGTTGCCTACAGCAGCGGCTACAGCAAGGCGTTAGCGGTACTCGGCACGCTGACACTGTACGCCGCGCTGCTGTTTTGGGGCGGCTATAAAATCCGCCGCACAAGCCAAGATGCGCCAGCAAAGCAGGGCAACCTGATCATCAGCCAAGTCCTGTTGATTCTTGGCATGTTGTTAATTCCGTTGATTTTTGCCACTGCCACGCGGTTGATGCTGCACGAGCAAAGCCTGTGGCTTTTCAGCTTGCTACTGGCGTTACTCAGTCTCGGCGGCGCGTTGTTTGTCTCGCGCTTGGCTTCCGGCATGATGGATCGCGCCCTGCTACAAGGGCATCCGACGGGGTTCATCGCGCTGGCGGCGATGCAGTTTTTCGCCCCGCTGTTGGTGTTGTTTCATCACTGGATCACGCTGGCGTTGCTGCATATCAGTTTGTTGCTACTGCTCGGCTGGGTCCTACACGCATTTAGCCAACGCTGGCTACACCAGCTTTTCATTGAGCAGCGCAAACTCAGTTATTACGCCGCAGGCACTTTGATTTATGCCGCGCTGGTGTCCTTTGTTCACCTCACTTGGCAGCATGACATCACCCTGCCCGTCGGTTACAACAGCGTGTTTCTGATGGCGTTATGCCTGCTGCTGTTTGATCTGGATCGCCACCTTAAGCAATGGGTAGAAAAAAAGGCTTGGCTGGATCGCTTCAGTTTTGTCATTTATGCCCTAGCCAGTGTCGCGGTGTTGATGGCGTGGTTGCCGTCGCCTAATCTCGACGCGCCCGTGCTGCCGCTGGCGATCACGCTGGCACTCGGCGCGTTGCTATTTGGCTTGATGCTGTGGCATTACTTAACGCTGCCGCCGCTGTATTTGCTCATTGCTGCGGGAGCCGGTGAATACGCGCTGCTGCTACTGCGTCCGTTGCCCGCCGAAGCGCATTTTTTGCTGAGTCTGCCGGGGCTTGTTGGCTTACTGCTGTTGCGCCGCGTGTTGTTAAAACGCAACGCCAGCCGCGTGGCGCGGATGGTGACAACTATTTTGCTGGGCTTAATTCCAGCGCTAGTGGTTTGGAGCTTGTGGCAGGCGCGACCGGGTTGGACGGCAATGTTGACTCCCTTGAGCGCGGCATTGTTGATGCTGCCGATACTCGGCATCCGAGTCGCGCAACTGCTGGACAACAAACCCGCTGGCAAACGCTGTTATCTGTTCAGTGGCTTTGTCGGGCTGACACTTGCCTACGCACCGCTGATGCTTGACACCTGGGCGTTACAATTTGCCCTAGCTTTGCTCGGCTTAAGTCTGTTGTGGGGATTGGCAGCGCGCTGGGTGTTGCGGCAAAAAACGGCGCGTTGTCACGCCAATGTCTTGCTTGACTCAGTGTTACTCAGCAGCGGCGTGGCTTTGCTGCTCGCGCTTTACCTACCCATGCCGCAACTTATCAGCGTGCTGGCGTTGGCAGGCGGCATTTATCTATGGCAGGGCTTGAGCTTCAACAGCCGCGTGCTGATTTACGCCAGTTTAAGCGGTTTTGGCGCGAGCGCGCTGTTATGGATTGAACATTATCAAATTCCCACCAGTGGCAGCTTCACGCTGGGTTTAGGCATTGGATTTTTCTGCGCGGCTTGGTGGCTCAAACGCATCCCCGGCGTGTCACTCGCTAGCAATACAGCTTGGACATTAGCGCCGCTGCGCCTGTGGACCCTTCGCAGCGATGCGTATCGCCACCGCGCCGACATGCTGTGGCAACCGCTGGAAGTCGCCAGCCTGCTGCTGTGGCTGTTGGGGCTACTCAAACTCGCGCAGCATTTCATTGCAGTGCCGCCCAATACGCCCGTGTATTTCCTGTTTGGTTTGGATTTTCCCGCGCAACTGGGCTTGCCTTTCTTGTTCGGCGCGATCTTAAGTCTGCTCATCGCCGCACGTTATCGCCAACCGCTGCTGTTAAGCCTGGCGCAACTGTTGTTGACTTGGAGTCTCTTGCTGTTCGCTGTGCCGTTTCTAGAGCAACTCAATTTATTATTGATAATCATCAGCTTAATTATTTGGTGGGCAGTCTTGTCGGTGGCGAACAGCGAGCAGCTTTTGGGCGATGACAGACAAGCCGGACGGCTACACGGCGAAAAAATCTTACATCACACCAGCTTTGTGCTGATTGCCTTGGGGTTATTGTCGCCCTTGAGTAACGGCGGTGTGGAATTGCTCGGCAGCTTGCTGTTCGCTATGCTGTTTTGGGCGGCGGCAGCGCAACGCTATCAATACACGCTTCATGCGTATTTAGTCGTGGCGGGCGTGAGTGTGTGGTTGCTGTCCTTGTATAGCTGGTCTGCGGATGCGTGTTTGTGGTTGCTCCAAGACTGCCAGCGGGTAGGCGGATACGCTTCGCTTAATCCGCCCTACCGTTCTTTGGATGAGTTGGAACTGGGGGGGGTGTTGACTGGCTTGAGTGTCGGCTTGGCGTGGTTGGGGTGGCGGGTAGGCGGATACGCTTCGCTTAATCCGCCCTACCGTTCTAAGATTGGTCCTTCCAGCTACAAACTGCCGCTATACCATCTCGCCTACCTGCTGTATGGGCTGGCAATCCTGGTCGTTTTTCCGCTTAATCCGTGGATTAATGTACTGGGTCAACATTCCTACAGTTTCAGTCTGCTGTTAGTCGCACAAAGTCTCGTGCTGCTACCGCTGCTGCGGTCGCCGACGCATCCCGCTTTGGTCAATGATCGGTTAGCGGCGCAGTTGCGCGGCGTGTTAATGCCGCTGCTGCTGACTTTTGCCTATATTAATCTGTTGGTGCTGTGGCAGCTTGATGAAATGCTCAGCCTGTACGCCCTCGTCGCTTGGGCGTTTGTGCAGTGGGGGCTCTTTTCTTTCTGCGCCTTCCCGCGTTCCCACGCGCAGCCGGGTAGAGATGAACCCATCCTATACAGTCATTTCGCCGCTTGGTGGGGCTTGTTCATTGTCGCCGGAGTCTTGTTCCTGCTGCTGCTTGACCTGAATTTTGATTCCCACACCGCCCACTTATTGGTCAATCAATTACCCGATTCATTAGCCGTCAGCCTCGCGCCGATTATCTACAGCTTCTTCATGTTGCAGGGCATTGATTGGCTGATATTGGCAGCTTTAGCGGTATATTTGCTGCTACTGCTGCACACGGAACGCGCCGCGCTGCGCTGGTATGCGGCAGTGGCGGTGTTTTTGACTGGTTTATTAGCCGTATTAAAAATATTCCCGCTGGGATTAAGCCTAAATCCGCCGCTGGTGCTGGGCGTGTTGGCTTGGTTAAATCTGCTGCTCTACCTGTCCTCGTGCCAGCAACAAGGCGGCTGGCGGGGCGAACAGACGCGCTTTATTCGCTCTGCCTTGCTTGGGCTACCGCTTGCCGAACTGCGTTATTTAAGTGTGGGGCTATTAGCCCTGTTCCTGCTGGCACTAGCCATTCCCAGCCTGATTTTAGTCGCGCAAGCCACGATCAGCGGCGCGAGCATCAAACCGCCAACTGCCATGACGCTGGGCTTAAGCGTCTTACTCAGCCTGTCTTTTGCGCATTTATTCTACTTACAGCCGCGCAGCCACTACGCGCACGCGCTGATTTTCGCCGTGTCCATCAGCTTGCTACTGGCAAGCATGGCGTGGCTACCTTTATTGTTGTGGTTAGCCGCTTGGTTATACTTGATGCTCGGCATCGGCATCGGCATCAGCGTCAGCATCAACGCGGCTCATCTTGCGCACAGCAACACCCGGCTGTTGCTGGCACTCGACCTCTGGACGCTCTTCATTTTCGCCCTAGCTTTACTCAATCTTTTCAATCCCTTACTCAGCACCGCAACGCAACTTCTCGGCTTCAGTCTGCTCGGTGGCTACGCTCTCAGCAAAGGCGTGTTAGAAAAACACCGTGCTTGGCTATACAGCGGCTTGATCCTGCTATTCATCGCCCTGCATTGGCTATGGCTATTATTATTGCCCATCAGTAACGACTACCGCAGCTTGCTACCTTGGTACGCCCTGCAAAGCGTCTTGCTCGCATGGATTTATATCGAATTAAAACAAGGTTTTAGCGACTTATGGGCAAACTTGTTTAAGGGGCTGCCGATAATGCCGCTATTGATTGTACTCAGCGTCAGCGAATGGTGGCTATACCTGTGGGCAAGCTACCAAAGCCTCGCCAACAACGGCGCCTTAGTGCCTAGCCTGTTGGGTGCTGCCGATCCATTCATCATGAGTTTAAGCGTACTCTTGCTGTTTGGCTTATGGCTGCGTCACGCCACAGAGCGCAGTCACCACATGATTTATCTACAAGCCCTCAATCTCGGCTTATTAGCCCTATTCCTGCGCCTCCTGTGGGTCGGCTTACAGCCCCCCAGCGTCTGGGACACCGCCGCCATTCTCGCTATTGCCGCCCTGACTATCGCTCTATCGCACCTGCGCCCCCATCCGGCACTGCAACGCCTCGCCCTGCTGCTGCCGCTACTCGCCTTATTCACCCTGCCATCGCCCACCTCCGCACACAGCAGCTTGACTTTATTCACTGCCGCGCTGCTCTACGGGCTGATGCGCCGTGATGAAAAACAGCCCGCCAGCTCACTCTATCTAGGCTTGCTTGCCCTCAATTTAAGCATCTATGTATGGATTCCCGATTTCGCCGCGCACAGCGGCTTGCTACAAATCTACATCCTGCCCGCGTCCCTGAGTATTTTGCTCATGCTGCAACTGCATTGGCTCGAACTCAAACCCAGCGTCGCCCACGCCGTGCGCCTCACTGCACTATCCGCGATTTACCTCAGCGCGACACTCGATGTCTTTCTACGTCCCGATTTCTCCCTTTTCCTGCTGGCTCTAGCCTTGAGTTTGGGCGGGGTGATGCTCGGCATCGCCTTACGCCTCAAAGCCTTTCTCTACACCGGAACATTGTTTTTAGTGTTCAATGTGATAGGGCAACTGGTGCAATACTATCCCGAAGCCACCCTAGGCAAAGCCATTGTCCTTATGCTACTCGGCGGCATCATTACCGGCGGCATGATCGCCTTTCAACTGCAACAAGAAGCGATTGTGCGTTGGATCGGTGAAGTCCGAGAAGAATTAAAAACTTGGGATGAGGATGGCTGAGGTGCGCAGGGTTTATTCAACAGTCACCGATTTTGCTAAATTACGCGGCTGATCCACGTCCGTTCCTTTAATCAACGCCACATGATAAGCGAGTAATTGCAAAGGAATGGTATAAATCAAAGGCGAAATCATCTCTTCCACTTCGCCGAGTTCAATCACTTTCACAGCATCCGATTCCTGCATAACAGCACGATGATTAGCAAAGACAAACATCTCGCCGCCACGCGCTTCCACTTCTTTTAAGTTTGACTTAAGCTTTTCTTGCAAAGCATTATTGGGTGCCACAGCAATCACTGGCATGTCGGCATCCACTAAAGCCAAAGGACCATGCTTAAGCTCACCGGCTGGATAAGCTTCAGCATGAATATAAGAAATCTCTTTAAGTTTTAATGCCCCCTCTAAAGCAATCGGATAATGTACCCCGCGCCCTAGAAATAACGCATGTTGTTTATCAGCAAAGCGTTCTGCCAACGCTTCAATGCGTTCATTGAGTTGCAAGGCTTGGTTAATCTGTGCGGGTAATTTTTGCAAAGCCCGCACGGCATCGCGTTCAATATCGGCATTCATGCCGTGCCGCCGCCCCAGCGCAAGCGTCAGCAGTAACAAGGCGATGAGTTGGGTGGTGAAGGCTTTGGTCGAAGCCACGCCAATTTCCATCCCCGCACGGGTCATTAATGCCAGATCAGAGGCACGCACCATAGCACTTTCTGGCACGTTACAGATCGTCAAACTAGGACCAAAACCCAAGCGTTTAGCTTCGTTTAATGCCGCCAGCGTGTCGGCGGTTTCGCCCGATTGGGAAATTGTCACCACCAAAGTGTCCGGACGCGCCAGCACATCGCGGTAGCGAAATTCGCTGGCGACTTCCACTGCACAAGGCACTTTTGCCCAACCTTCCAGCCAATAACGCGCCACCAGTCCGGCGTGGTAACTGGTGCCGCAAGCGATAATTTGCACTGCGTTGATCTGATCCAGCAAGGCAGACGCATTAGTCCCAAAACTCGCTTCCAAAATACGATCTTCGCCTAAACGTCCTTCCAAGGTATCGTGCGCGGCACGCGGTTGCTCAAAAATTTCTTTCAGCATGTAGTGACGATATTCGCCGCGCTCCACCGCATCAACGGGCAACTGACTGGTGTGCACGCGGCGCGTCACTGGCGCGCCCTGTGCGTCATAAATGCGCACCTGTTCGCGGCTGATGTCGGCAATATCGCCCTCCTCAAGGAATATCACCCGCTGCGTCACTGGCAGCAACGCAGCGACATCAGAAGCAATAAAATGTTCGCCAATGCCCACCCCAATCACCAGCGGACTGCCGCGCCGCGCCGCCACCAAACGCCCCGCTTCAGCATTGTGCATCACGCCCAACGCATAAGCCCCGTCTAAATCTTTCAAAGCACGTTGCAGCGCAGTCAACACATCATCACCCTCTCGTATATACTGATGCACCTGATGCGCAATGGTTTCCGTGTCCGTTTCAGAGCTGTGTTGCACGCCTTTAGCGCGTTGCGCGTCGCGCAGTTGTTCGTGGTTTTCGATAATGCCGTTATGCACCAAAGCCACCGCATCGCCGGCTATATGTGGATGCGCGTTAGCTTCGCTAGGTTTGCCGTGGGTTGCCCAGCGCGTGTGCGCAATGCCCTGACTTCCGCGCAACGGTTGGGCTTGCAAAGCCCGCTCTAGTTCCTGTACCTTGCCCTGCACCCGCAGGCGTTGGATACCGCCCTCCGGCAAACGCACGGCAATTCCCGCAGAATCATAGCCGCGATACTCCAAACGTCTTAAACCTTCAATTAAAATTGGCACAACATTACGTTCTGCAACAGCACCGACAATTCCGCACATAAGTATTCACCTTTTAAGTCATCGCACTTCTAAATCTACAACTTGAGAACAAAAACAGCATGATAAACAAACACCTAAAACGCCACAAACTCGCTTATATCTGGCTCTTGAGCCTGAGCTTGTCAGGCGGCTTGCTAGGCTTAAAAACCTGGCAGGATTTACGCCCGTTGCCGCAGCATCTGGATTTTGCTTATGCCAACGCGCACAAGGTGCAGATTCTGGATCGCCAACACACGCCATTGACCGTCACTTATCAAAATCAGTGGAATTTGCACGATTACCGCGCCCTGCATGAGATTCCGCCGCTCCTGCAACAAGCCTTCATTTTCGCCGAAGATAAACGCTTTTACCAGCATAATGGGGTAGATTGGTGGGCGCGTCTCAATGCCGGGCTGCAAAATCTAAAAGCAGGGCGCATCGTGCGCGGCGCGAGTACCATCACTGAGCAAAGCGTGCGGATGCTGCATTCGCGCCCGCGCACTTTCTGGTCGCGCGGGCTGGAAACCATTGAAGCCATGCAGCTAGAAGCGCGGTTTCGCAAAGCCGAAATTCTCGAATTTTATCTTAATCAAATTCATTACGCGCAACAAAGGCGCGGCGTAGCGCAGGCGGCGCGGCATTATTTTGACCGCGAATTAGACACCCTTAATACCAAAGAAATGCTCGCCCTGGCGGTTTTGGTGCGCTCTCCCAGCCGCCTAGATTTACGTTTTGGCGATAAGGATTTACACCAACCGCTGATGATTCTTGCGCAGCGAATGCAGGCGGCGGGTGTGCTGGAAATTGACGATTTACACGCCTTGCGCGATCAAAAGCTCGCACTGCGGAAGTCGCATTTAGCGGTGCAAGCCACGCATTTTGTTCAATATTTATACAAAACTGCGAACCTGTTGAAGATCAGCGGGGCGACGGCGAAACTGACGACAACTTTGGATGCCGTACTACAAAACCGCGCACAAGCAATTTTAGATCAGCGTATTGCCAGTTTGCGCCTGCACAATGTGCGTAACGGCGCGGTTTTGATTGTCGATCACCATACGCGAGATATTTTAGCTTGGGTCAATGCTGGGCAGCTCGACACCGCTGTACCGGGCAGTTTTATTGATGCCGTGACTACGCCGCGCCAACCTGGCTCGACGCTTAAACCGCTACTGTACGCGCTGGCATTAGAAAGTGGCTGGAGCGCGGCAACCTTAATTGATGACAGCCCGTTGGCGGAATCGGTCGGTGCGGGACTACATGCTTATCGCAATTACAGCCGCAGTTATCACGGCTTGCTGCGGTTGCGCGACGCGCTGGGCAATTCGCTTAATGTGCCGGCGGTGCGCACCGTGCAGTTTGTCGGCGTGAGCCGCTTTTTGCGGACTTTGCATGATTTGGGGATTCGCAATCTCAATGCACATGCGGATTTTTACGGCGATGGCTTGGCTTTGGGTAATGGTGAAATCAGTCTGCTGGAACTGGTGCAAGCTTATGCAAGTCTGGCGGCGGGCGGGGAATTTCAGCCCTTAAAAGCCCTGTTGCAAGCAGAAAACCCGCCGCCGCAAAGAGTTTTTAGCCGTGAAGTCAGTGCCATTATTGCCGATATTTTATCCGATGCTGATGCCCGACGGCTGGAATTTGGCAACAGCACCCTGTTGCGTTTTCCCGTACAAACAGCCGTCAAAACTGGCACTTCCAACGATTATCACGATGCTTGGGCAGTGGGTTTTAACCACCGCTACACCATCGGCGTATGGCTAGGTAATTTAGACCACCAGCCAATGCAGCAAATATCCGGCAGTCGCGGCGCGGTGCTGGTTCTGCGTAGTCTGTTTGCCGAAGTCATGCGCCATCAAGAAAGCCAGCCACTGCGCCTGCCGTCTCACTTGCTACGCTTGGAGATTTGCCGTGACAGCGGCTTGCCCGCCACGCCAAGCTGTCCCTCGCGTTCTGAGTGGTTTGTGGCTGGCACAGAACCCACGCAAAACCGCACCGCCACGCAGTTTACGCAAGCACAACCGCTGCGCCTGCGGCATCCTAGCGCGAATTTGCAACTGGCAATGGATCCGCGCATTCCCGATGAATACGAGGCTTTTACCCTTGCTCTAAACACAGAGATTGATAATGCAGCCGTTGAGGTCGAGTGGTTGATCAACGGCGAAGTGGTGGGTAAAAACCGCGCTGCGCATTTCGACTGGCATTTGCAAACTGGACAGCACCAAGCACAAGCGCGGGTTTGGCGAGCGCAAGGCGTAGAACAAACGCCCAGCGTGTCCTTTGTGGTGAAATGAGAACGTCTGAGGTTACGCAAAGGACTTCTTTTAGTTAGTCCCGCCTACCGGCAGGCGAGGAGAAAAAACTGACCACTGACCACTAACCACTAACCACTAACCAGAACGTGCCATAACGTGCCATAACGTGCCATCATCCCGCGTGCGCGACGAAAAGATGTCGCGCACCCTACAGGGCTAACCACTAACCAGAACGTGCCATAACGTGCCATCATCCCGCGTGCGCGACGAAAAGATGTCGCGCACC
>CAZOSP010000047.1:0-27437 GCA_964582525.1 uncultured Thiomargarita sp.
GTATTGAGCCATTTTTTTTGGTATGTGAAGAACCACATTTTGGACAATTCATAAGCACTCCGATGGTTGTTATATGGAAATTTTATGGGGTGATTAGTATAGCATATAGCACTACATGTTTAGGACTACCCTCACGCGCTTTACAGTATATTGTATATGTTCACTGAGAACGCCGAAAAACTTTTTTACCTATAATAAAATCAATCGCTTACGCAAACAGGCTCTCCCTAAAATCAATGACTTACAGACTTTTTTGGAGTTTTCAGATGTTCAGTTTGTGCTTCTGAGATTAAAATTTTCGGTTTTCAGAGCGAGAATCTGTCGCGTTCGTTTTAAAAATCGGTCAGATCATCATAAGCCCATATCCATCACCCAAGTATCTTTACTGCCGCCGCCTTGCGAAGAATTGACCACCAAAGAACCTTCGCGCAGCGCGACGCGAGTCAAGCCGCCGGTGGTAATGGAAGTGGTCTCACCCTGCAAAATAAAGGGGCGTAAATCAACATGGCGCGGGGCGATTTGCCCATCGCATAAAGTCGGCGCAGTGGATAAACTCAAGGTAGGCTGCGCAATGTAATTACGCGGATTTTCTGTAATTAACTGCTTGAATTTTTGTTGTTCCTCTGTGCTGCTTTGAGGTCCGATTAACATGCCATAGCCGCCTGATTCATTTGCCGGTTTAACCACCAACTCATGCAAATGTTCTAATACATATTCGCGTTCTTTGTCGATCATGCACAAATAGGTTGGCACATTCGGGATTATTGGCTCTTCATCCAAATAATATTTAATAATTTTCGGCACAAAAGCATACACCACCTTGTCGTCTGCAACTCCAGAACCGGGCGCGTTTGCTAATGCCACTTTGCCTTGTCGCCAAGCCCGCATCAGCCCCGGCACGCCCAGCGTGGAATCCGGATTGAAGGCTTCGGGATCAATAAACCAATCATCAATGCGACGATAAATCACATCCACACGCTTCAAGCCGTCAATATTGCGCATATACACGCAATCATTAGCCCCGACCACTAAATCACTGCCTTGCACCAGTTCCACGCCCATCTGCTGCGCCAAATAAGCATGTTCAAAATAAGCCGAGTTATAAATGCCCGGAGTCAGCACCACCACTTCCGGATCATCATCGCGGCGTTTAGGCGGAGCAAGCGACAACAACATTTCATAAAGCTGCGCCGGATAATCATCCACTGGCAAAATGCTGTATTGCCCAAATAATTCGGGAAAAGTGCGCTTCATGACCAAACGATTTTCCAGCATATAAGACACACCGGAAGGTACGCGCAAATTGTCTTCTAGCACATACAAGATGCCGGATTTATCGCGCACCAGATCACTGCCACAGATGTTTGCCCACACGCCATGCGGCGGCGTAATGCCCATACATTGCGGGCGAAAATCTTTAGATTTCAACACCGTATCGGCTGGAATAATGCCATCTTTAAGGATTTTTTGCTCGTTGTAGAGATCGTTAAGAAATAAATTCAACGCCGTCAAGCGTTGTTGCAGTCCCGCCTCAGTGTGTTCCCATTCTTCGCGCTCAATAATGCGCGGCAGTATATCGAAGGGCCAATTGCGGTCGATATTGCCGCCTTCCGTGTAAACCGTAAAGGTAATACCCATCACCTGAATAGCCAGTTCAGCGGCATTTTTACGCTCGCGTAAATCGCCATCATTCAACGTCGCCAAATAATCGCGCAGCAAGCAAGCAGCCGGATGCTGTTGTTGGCAGGGACTTAATAATTCGTCATACATACCCGCTAAACGGGTCTGATAATCATTCCAATTAATCGTCATTGAAGTGTCCATGTGGGGCTTTCCTCGTTCAAAAGCGTATTCAATGCCAGTTTCGTTTTAATCTGCCCAACATTAAATAAGCCTTTATTAATTAAATACATTTGATTTTAAGCAAAGCACTCAAATAAAACCGCTCAAGTTTGATTGTGCGTCATAATGGTTTGCCTGTACCTAAACACTGCACAAAAATATAGCAAAGCAGGGTATAGCCGCAAGAGGGAAGCTGATATTAGGTGATGGGTGATGGGTGATGGGTGAGTGGTGAGTGGTGAGTGGTGAGTGGTGAGTGGTGAGTGGTGAGTGGTGAGTGCAGACGCATTTTAACATTTGACACAAAAACAACAAAATTATATCATCCCGCGCTTGTGTTTAGCGACACGTCAAGGCGGGAGTGAGATTAAGTGTCGGATGACTTGGGCGAGCGCGTGATTGATGCTTGGGATTTGGCGCGACATCAGCAGTCTATTCAAGGCGATATTGGTCTGCGCGGCTTGTCTCGCTTATCTTCTCTGCTTGCTCAGGATGATGGGCAGATTTTGCTGAATTGGCAGTTTGATTTGCTTGAGCATCATGCGGTGATTGTTGGTGTGCTTGATGTGCGCTTGTCTTTGCTTTGTCAACGCTGTTTGCTGCCTGTGCTGTGGTGTGCGCAAGTCGATACTGCCTTATGTCTGCTTAAGCCTTGGCAAAATGAACAAAATTTACCGGCTGGTTTTGATTGTACGGTGCTGTCTGGTTGCCATGTGCGTTTAGCCGAGTTGGTTGAAGATGAGATTTTGTTGGGCTTGCCTTTCGCGCCTGTGCATGATCTCTGTCCCCCGCATGATTATCATGAGGATGTGAATCCTTCCGCTGAGTTTCTCGCCGCTGAAGAGGCGCGTGATGCCCAAAACCCTTTTCTGTCTTTGAGCCCACTTAAACGCCGGCTCTTTTGATTAATCTGCTGACTTTTTATGTCTTAACTGAGGATTTCTGATGGCTGTTCAAAAAAGTCGTAAATCGCCTTCTAAGCGGGGTATGCGCCGCGCTCATGATGCGTTATCTAACCCTTCCTTATCTACCGAACCGTTGAGCGGTGAGGTGCATCGTCGTCATCATATTAGCCCTGATGGTTACTATCGGGGTCGTCAAGTTTTACCCTCTAAAGCTGATTAAGCCGCTGTGTCTATGGACCGCGCTCCGGTGTGTATCGCTCTCGACGCTATGAGCGGTGATCATGGTTTGGCTGTCACTGTCCCTGCTGCTCGCCAAGCCCTTAAGCTGTATCCTCATTTGGAACTGATTTTGGTCGGGGATGAGTGCCAATTGCGTGAGCGGGTTGGCTCTGTGTCGCGCTTGTCTATTCACCATGCTTCGCAGGTGGTGGATATGCACGATTTGCCCTCTAAGGCACTGCGGCAGAAAAAAGATTCTTCCATGCGTGTGGCGATTAATTTGGTTAAAGCGGGCGCGGCGCAAGCCTGCGTCAGCGCGGGCAACACCGGCGCGCTTATGGCGACGGCGCGGTTTGTGCTGAAAACCCTGCCGCATATTGATCGTCCGGCGATTTGCACTGCTCTGCCGACCATCACCGGACATACGCATGTGCTTGATTTAGGGGCGAATATTGACTCGAGTGCGGAACATCTGGTGCAGTTTGCAGTAATGGGTTCGGCACTAACTACGGCGGTGGATAATTTGCCCAATCCGCGTGTCGCGCTGCTCAATATCGGCGAAGAAGAAATTAAAGGCAACGAACAGGTCAAAGCCGCTGCACAGCTTTTGTTCAGCAAACCGATTAATTATATTGGTTTTGTTGAGGGTGATGATATTTTTAAGGGGACGGCTGATGTGATCGTCTGCGATGGTTTTGCCGGCAATGTCGCCTTAAAAGCCAGTGAGGGCGTGGCAAAGATGATTATGCACTATGTTAAACGTGCTTTTTCACAAAATTTGCTGACTAAATTGGTTGCCTTTATTTCTCTCCCTATCTTGAAAAAGCTGAAACATCAAATTGATCCACGTCATTATAACGGCGCAAGTTTGCTCGGTTTGCAGGGCATTGTGATCAAAAGTCATGGCAGTGCCGATGTGTTGGCTTTTACCTACGCGATACACGAGGCTATTTTGGAAGTGGAAAAAAATGTCCCTGCCCGTATCAGTGACCAGCTTGGCGCGATTCTTGGCGAGCAAGAAACACCTGTTATCATGGAACAAGCGGGATGACGAACTATTCACGGATTATTGGTGTGGGCAGTTACCTGCCCGAACGCATTTTAAGCAATGCGGAGTTGGAAAAAATGGTGGATACCAGTGACGACTGGATTGTTAGCCGCACCGGTATCCGTCAACGACATTTAAGTGCGCCGACGCAAAACACCGCTGATCTTGCCTTGCTCGCGAGCCAAAACGCTTTGGCTTATGCCGATATGGCTGCCGATAGCTTGGATTTAATCATTCTCGCTACTACTACGCCGGATCGGATTTTTCCCAGCACCGCTTGTTTGATCCAAGCGCGTCTTGGCGTGCATGGTTGCGCTGCCTTTGATGTGCAAGCCGTGTGTACGGGTTTTGTTTACGCGCTCAGTATTGCGGATAAGTTTATCCGCGCCGGTAGTGCTAAACGCGCTTTGGTGATTGGCGCGGAAACTTTTTCACGCATTATCGACTGGACTGACCGCGGCACTTGCGTGTTATTTGGTGATGGTGCCGGGGCAGTCGTGTTAGAGGCGGCAAACGCACCGGGCATTTATTCCACGCATTTATACGCTGATGGGCAATACCACAACAGCTTGACGGTAGAGGGCTATGTGGCTGATGGGCGTTTGCAAGGCAGTGGTTTTACTGTAATGAACGGTGGTGAAGTCTTTAAGCTCGCCGTCAATAATATGTCTGCTGCCGCTGAAGAAGCCTTAAAAACCAACCAGATGCACATTGATGCTATCGACTGGTTGATTCCTCATCAAGCTAACACACGGATTCTCAGTGCAGTGGCAAAAAAACTGGCGTTTCCGGAGGAGAAGGTGGTGCAGACGGTCAGTCAACACGGCAATACTTCTGCTGCTTCTGTGCCGCTGGCACTCGATACGGCGGTGCGTGACGGACGTATTCACACGGGACAACATCTGCTGTTAAGCGCGATGGGCGGCGGTTTTACTTGGGGTTCGGCGTTGCTGAAATTTTAATGAGGATTTTTTATGTCTCACGCTTTTGTTTTTCCCGGACAGGGTTCGCAATCGGTCGGCATGTTAGCCGAGCTTGCTGCCAGTTTCCCCATTGTTAAACAGACTTTTGAGCAAGCCTCTGATGCCCTAGATCGGGACTTATGGAAACTCAGTCAACAAGGTTCTGAAGAACAGCTTAATCAAACCGATAACACGCAACCCGCCCTATTGGCAGCGGGTATCGCTGTGGCACGGGTGTGGGAACAGCAAGGCGGCAGCCCGCCGCTGGTGTGCGCGGGACACAGCTTGGGTGAGTACACGGCGTTGACTTATGCGGGCGCGCTCTCATATACCGATGCGATTCGCCTGGTTGCCGAGCGCGGGCGTTTAATGCGGGCTGCTGTGCCTGCGGGTGTGGGTGCGATGGCGGCAATCTTGGGCTTGGATGATGACGCGGTAAAACAAGCTTGCGCCGATGCGGCACAAGAACAGGTGGTCTCAGCGGTAAATTTTAATGCCCCCGGGCAAGTGGTCATCGCTGGTCATCAAGCCGCCGTAGAACGCGCCACCGCTTTGGCAAAGGCAGCGGGCGCGAAAAAAGCGGTGCTATTGCCGGTCAGCGTGCCTTCGCATTGCGCCCTCATGCAGCCCGCTGCAGAAAAACTTGCGGATGTTTTGAATGCGATAGATTTACAACTGCCGCGTATTCCGGTGCTGCATAATACTGATGTGAGCGTACAAACGGATGTCGATAAAATTCGCCAAGTCTTAGCCGCGCAACTGCATCAACCGGTGCGCTGGGTGGAAAGCATGGAAAAAATCGCCGCCCAAGGGATCGCACGGGTGATTGAATGCGGACCGGGCAAAGTCTTGAGCGGCTTGCACAAACGTATTAATAAATCCCAGCAAGCCCTGCCCTGTTTTGATAACGCCAGTCTCGACAAAGCTTTGCACGCCGTCTTGGAGTAAAAACATGCAGAACAACCTAGAACAGCATATTGCCCTGGTCACGGGCGCGAGTCGTGGTATTGGTAAAGTCATTGCGGAAGAACTCGCCGCCGCTGGTGCGCAAGTGATCGGCACCGCCACTTCAGAAGCAGGCGTGGCGACTATTAATGAAGCGATGAAAAAAGCCGGTTTGAACGGACACGGCTGGGTGTATCGCGCCGACGCGCCCGATTCTTTGCCCGATTTGTTGGCACACTTAAAAGACACCATGCCAACGATTTTAGTCAATAATGCTGCTATCACCCGCGATAATCTGATGATGCGCATGAAAGAAGAAGAGTGGGATGCGGTAATTGCCACCAATCTGAATGCGGTGTTTCGCCTCACTAAAGCCTGTTTGCGCCCAATGATGAAAGCCCGCTCAGGACGGATTATTAATATCACCTCAGTGGTTGGTATCACTGGCAACGCCGGACAAACCAATTACTCCGCCGCCAAAGCTGGGTTGCTGGGCTTTAGTAAATCGCTGGCGCGAGAAATTGGCTCTCGCGGAATCACCGTCAATGCCATCGCGCCCGGTTATATCGAAACCGACATGACCGCCAATCTGTCCGAAGAGCAACGCGCCGCGATGCTCAGTCAAATTCCGTTAGGACGTGGCGGCAGCGCGCAAGACATTGCTCATGCGGTGGTCTTTCTCGCGTCGCCCGCGGCGGCTTATATCACTGGCGAAACCCTGCATGTCAACGGCGGTATGTATATGCCTTAAATGCTTCAGCTTTGATTAGGCAAAGCTGAAAATTTGCATTATAATCGCGCCACTATTATTGCTTATAGTGTTTTTTGGTTGTTGACGAGTCGTCAAGACTCTGAAACAAAATTTGTTTTTGATTCATAGTGACAGTCGCAAGTGAGTAACTTAAAACTGCATTAAACCTTATCCGGGAGGATATTTGCTTTATGAGTACTGTTGAGGAACGCGTCAAAAAGATTGTAGTGGACCAGTTAGGCGTGAAAGACGAAGAAGTCAGCAAAGAAGCGTCTTTTGTTGATGATTTGGGCGCGGATTCCCTTGATACGGTGGAATTAGTGATGGCTTTGGAAGAAGAATTTGGTTGTGATATTCCCGACGAAGAAGCCGAAAAAATCACCACAGTGAAAGAAGCCATTGACTATGTTGAAGCACATATTTAAGGGGTTTTGATCCCGATATGGATTTTCGGTATCGGCAGTCCATCTGGAAATCCATTTCTTCTCTACTGTCAAATTAAGCATACATCAACAAAGCGGTTGTCTCAGCCGAGTGCCGCTTTCCCTTCGATTTAAGCAGACATTCCATGAGCCAGATACAAAAAAGACGGGTCGTGGTAACGGGGCTAGGCATTGTCTCGCCCGTCGGTTGCACGATTAAAACCGCTTGGGAAAACCTTCTTGCGGGCAAAAGCGGCATCAAAGCGATTGAGCTTTTTGATGCCAGCACCTTTAGCAGTCGCATCAGTGGCGCGGTGCAAGGCTTTGATGTCGAACACTATTTAACGAAAAAAGAGGCGCGTAAAATGGATACCTTTATCCATTACGCGCTGGCTGCCAGCATTGATGCCTTAGCCGATTCAGGTTTGCAGATTAACGAAGCGAATGCCGAGCGTGTCGGTGTCGTGATCGGTTCTGGCATTGGTGGCTTGCCGGGCATAGGCAGCACTTGCGAAGCTTATATCGCCGGTGGCGCACGGAAAATTTCTCCTTTTTTTGTTCCCGCCAGCATTGTCAACATGGCAGCCGGACATTTGTCGATTCGTTTTGGCTTAAAAGGTCCCACCTATTCCATTGTCACTGCCTGCACTTCTGGCACCCACAGCATTGGCGAGGCAGCTCGCGTGATTGAATACGGCGATGCCGATGTGATGGTCGCCGGTGGTACGGAAATGGCAACCTGTCCGCTAGGCATTGGCGGCTTTGCCGCGGCACGCGCTTTATCGACCCGTAATGATGACCCAGAACGCGCCAGCCGCCCTTGGGACAAAGACCGTGACGGTTTCGTGCTAGGCGATGGTGCGGGTATTTTGGTACTGGAAGAATATGAACACGCGCTTAAACGCGGTGCCAACATTTATGCCGAACTGCTTGGCTCCGGCATGAGCAGCGATGCCTATCACATGACCGCCCCGCCGGAAGATGGTGAGGGTGCGGCGCGTTGTATGCGCAATGCTCTGCGCAATGCGCGGGTTAATGCCGATGCAGTGGATTACATCAATGCGCATGGTACCTCCACGCAATTAGGCGATAAAGCCGAAACCTTTGCAGTCAAAAAAGTCTTTGGCGCGCACGCTTACAAACTTGCCAGCAGTTCTACCAAATCCATGACCGGACACCTATTAGGCGCGGCAGGTGGTGTTGAAGCTATCTTCAGCGTACTGAGCATTTATCATCAGCAAGTGCCGCCCACCATCAATTTAGACCAGCCGGATGCCGATTGCGATTTAGATTATGTGCCGCATACTGCACGCAACATGAAAATCGACATTGCTATTTCTAACTCCTTTGGTTTTGGTGGCACTAACGGTACTTTGGTATTTAAACGCTTGTAAAGATGTCATCTACGGGATAGCATGCTTTCCGCGTGCAAATCTCCAAGGGCAGCGGCTTGCCTTTTTTGCATCGAGTCTTAAGATCATGCCCATTACCGATTGGCCTGAAGATGAACGTCCCCGCGAACGTCTTTTGCAGCAGGGTGCGCAAGCTCTCTCCGATGCCGAGTTATTAGCTATTTTTCTGCGCACCGGTATCAAAGGCAAAACCGCTTTAGACCTTGCGCAAGAACTGCTCGATCATTTTGGCGGCTTGCGCGGTTTGCTAAAAGCCTCGCAACAGGAGTTTTGCCAAGGCAAGGGCTTGGGCGTGGCGAAATACGTGCAGCTACAAGCCAACCTAGAACTCAGCCGCCGTTATCTTGCTGAACATTTACGACGCGGCGAAGCACTCATCAATCCCGACATCACCCGCCAATTTTTAACCCAACAACTGCGCCATTACGACAAAGAAGTGTTCGCCTGTTTGTTCTTAAACAATAAACATCATGTCTTAAGTTATGAAGAACTTTTCCAAGGCACGCTTGATGCCGCCAGCGTCTATCCGCGTGAAGTGGTGAAACGCGCCCTCTATCACAACGCCGCTGCGGTGATTTTTGCGCACAATCACCCGTCCGGTATAGCCGATCCCAGTCAAGCGGATATCAACATCACTCGACGTCTCAAGGAAGCCCTCGCTTTAGTTGAAGTGCGCGTACTTGATCATTTTATTGTGGGCGATACAGCCGTGTCCTTTTCTGAACGAGGTTTACTATGAACGTGCCCACCATTCGCAGTTTTGTACGCCGTTCTGGACGCATCACCCAGGCTCAACAACAGGCTTTGGAACATTTATGGGACAAATACGTGCTGCCCGACCAACAACCGATTGACTGGCAGCAGGCTTATGCGCGGCAGGGTGCGCAACGACATGTAGAAATTGGCTTTGGCATGGGCGAAGCCCTGTGGAGTATGGCGCAAACCCATCCGCAACATGATTATTTAGGGATTGAAGTCCACAAGGCGGGGGTAGGCAGCGTGTTAGCACATTTAGAAAAATTAGGCTTACAGAATGTGCGTGTTTGCTGTGACGATGCGGTACAGGTTTTAAGTGAACAACTGCCCTGCCACAGTCTGGATGCGGTATATATTTATTTCCCCGATCCCTGGTCTAAAAAACGCCATCACAAACGCCGTCTCATACAAGCAGACTTTGCTGCATTATTGGCGCGTGTCATTAAACCCAAAGGATATTTAAGTTTAGCCACCGATTGGCAAAATTACGCCGAGCAGATGCTAGAAGTGCTAGACAAGGCAGCCGACTTTGACAATCTTTACGGGGCAGGACAATTCGCGCCGCGCAATAGCGAGCGTCCGCTCACCAAATTTGAAAAACGCGGACAACGCTTAGGACATACGGTGTGGGATTTGGTCTATCAGCGCAGTGACTGACAATGAAATGACTGCAATTTTAACTGCTATTGTATAAGATATACCTATACCTGCCAGAAACTGTATTTTTTACTTTATCGAGTTTCTCAGCCAAATTCATGGATTTTAAGTCCTTAAAAATATCCCTGAGCGCAGTTTCAGGCAGGGTAATACCCCATATACCGCGAAAACTAGACAAGTTCTGGAAAGCCATTTATTGTCAGACAATTATTAAATTCGTCTGGTTTTTATATTGATTTCTCATAGCCGGCGCGGCACGAGAACAACCCCTTTCAGCCTGATCATTTTTTATGAATAAAACCCCGCACGCTAAAATCCTCATTATTGTGGTGACTTGGAACAAAAAAAAATACGTTTTAGAACTCTTGGATGCCATTCATCATTTAGATTATCCAAGCGCATTGCTGGATGTAGTGGTGATTGATAACGCCAGTTCTGACGACACAGTTGTCGCCATTCAACAACAATTTCCTCAAGTGCATTTAATTTGTAATCAAGAAAACATCGGCGGCACCGGTGGTTTTAATACTGGTTTGCAATATGCTTTTGCACAACCAGAGAACAAATACCAATATCTTTGGTTGCTTGACAACGATGTGTTAGTACATCGCCGCGCATTAAATGCCTTAGTTGAAATATTAGACAAAAATACGGATATTGTCGTCGCGGGTTCCACCATGATGCAATTAGATTTTCCTTGGCGCATTAATGAAATGGGGGCTTATGTCAATCGTCAAGATGGAGCTTTAATTCTCAATCGGCATTTTGAAGAAATATTGCATTGGCGGGGGCGTAGTCCACAAGAACTGATTACCGATGAACAACTGGATTTAAGCAAAACCCTGATGCACTGCCGCCCCTATATGGACGTGGAATATGTCGCCGCGGCTTCTTTATTAATCCGCACTGAGGTGGCAAAACAAGCCGGGCTGTGGCAGGACTTCTTTATTCATTATGATGATGTGGATTGGTGTTTACGCATTGGGCGCATGGGGCATCGGGTGGTGGTGTCTGCGCAGTCGGTGATTTGGCATCTGTCCGCCGCAGCGAAAATTCCTACTTGGGTGTTGTATTATGATAATCGTAATGTTTTGGTGATGTTAAAAACGTTGCAAGTAAGTGCTCAAGTATTGCGTAACACTATTCGCTATACATTAAAAAAAGCCGGTTATTATGCCTTGCTGGGCAAAACCGATTTAAGCCGTTTGCATAAAGACGCAGTGGATGATTTCTTAAACAATCGTTTAGGTAAAAAAGATATTAAACTGGATGCACCTTATCAAGCCAATAACAATATCAGCACAGTCTTCATGGATGACCAGATCAAAAAAATCCTCATCAGTATGGTGAATTTGCAAGCCACCGGCATTCAAGCAGCACTGATTCAAGCGATGCAGCAACGTCCAGAATTAGACGTTGAGTTTCTGGCTGATCCTTTCACGCAAATCCATATTTACCAACTACCTAATGCGCGCTTTGTGCATTTGTCATTTAATCGATTCAAGCGTTATTTTACTTATTGGCAATGGCGCAATCAATACGATCTCGTCATTCAATCCGATTATCAGCCTTTTATTTTTTTATCTTGGCTGGCACCGCAAGTCCTGTTTATTAACGATGATACTTTTAGTGTGCGTCCTCGCCCCAGCATCAAAGCCGTATGGCAGACGATTCGATGGTATCTAAGTGCTTATTTTTTGCGCATTAAGGAGCCGCATTGAATTGGTTTTCATGGTCTTGGTTGAAATCAGCACAGCTTCAAACGCTTGATGTCATTCCCGCAGAAAAAGAACTGAAACGCTGGGCAAGTAGCGATTGGATTGAATACCAAGCGTGGTTGTTTCGTCATGCCTTTATTTCTTTGCATGATTGGCACACACTGCGAGCAGAAGCGCGAAGCTGGCAAGACAAGCCTTTTTTTAGCCTAATTACGCCCGTTTACAACACCCCGCTAAAACTCCTGTTTGAGTGCATTTACAGCGTACAAACCCAGGCGTATCCGCATTGGGAACTGTGTTTGGTGGATGACGGCAGCAGCAACATCGCAACCTTGGCTTTGCTGGAAGCCATGAGCGGCGACGATGCGCGTTTACGGGTAGTGCGTCTTGCCGAAAATCAAGGCATTTGTAGCGCGACTAACGCGGGCTTAAATATGGCACACGGCGATTATGTGGGCTTTTTAGATCACGATGACCGCCTCGCACCAAATGCTTTATATGCTATGGCGCAAGCAATTCGCCAACAGCCCGATGCGCAAGTGCTGTATTCCGACCGCGACATGCTATCACCGCAAAACACCCGCTTTATGCACTTATTCAAGCCCGGCTGGTCGCCGGAAACGTTGTTATCGGGCAATTATTTATTTCACTTGCTGATCTATCGACGCGATGTGTTGGCACAACTGGGCGGTGTGCGCGAAGCGTTTGAAGGCTCGCAAGATTATGATTTGATTTTACGTGCCGCCGACAGCGGCGCGAAGATTCAGCACATCCCGCAAATGCTCTACCATTGGCGACAACACGCCAATTCCGTCGCGCTGGAACACAACGCCAAAGCTTACGCTTACGCGGCGGGAATGCAGGCTTTGCAAGACAGTGTGCAACGCCGCAGTTTGCACGGCGAAGTGACAGAAAACCCCGCACTGTGGCGCGGCAATTATCGGGTCAAGTTGCGCGATCCTGACACCCCTGCACAGATGATACGTGGGCTGGAGTGCCAAGCCGTCGCTTCGCATCAAGACATCATCATTCTCGGCGCGGATGTAACAGCGATGGACAGCGACAGCTTGCTAGAACTGCAACGCTGGCTACAAGTCGATGGCGTGGGCTTGGTCACCGGCAAACTGCTCAATGGCGAGCAAATTGTTCATGCCGGCTTAGTGCAGCATCCCAGCGGCAAGCCCATTGCTCTTTATGCCGGACATCCCCAAACCACTGCCGGCTACATGGCGGTGACGGCAAGTGTACGCAATGTCAGCAGCGTACATCCCGCCTGTTGCGCGATTCGCCATGAAGTCTGGCAACAGCTCGGCGGCTTAAATCCCGCGTATCAAGGCGGATACGCACTGTTAGATTTTAGCTTGCGTGCTTTGCAAGCCGGTTATCGCATTGTTTATACACCCTTTGCGCGTTTCCAAACCGACAACTCAACGATTTGGCTGGCACAGGAACAAGCGCGTTTTGCCGAGGATTGGCGTGATTGGCTGGCAAACGGCGATCCCTATTACAATCCTTGCTTAAGTTTAGAAGTCAACGACATGGGACTGGCATTATGAACTGGCAGGAAATCGAGCAACGCATCAGTGCTGCAACACAACACACATTCAGCGTAGAAAAATCACACAGCATCAGCGGCGGCTGCATTAATCGGGCGTATTTATTAGCCGGGCAAGGGCGGCAGTATTTTGTCAAACTCAATACCGCTGCTGGTGCGGACATGTTTGCCGCCGAAGCAGCCGGTTTGCAAGAAATTGCCAAAAGCCGCAGCGTCGCGGTGCCGCAGCCGATCTGTTGGGGACTTGCCGACAGCCAAGCTTTTTTAGTCATGGACTATTTTCGCCGCGGCACGAGTCGCCAAGCGGTCGCACTGCTGGGCGAACAACTCGCACAAATGCACCAAACCACGCAGCATTCCCAAGCAGAGTCTAGTAACGAGAATTTTGGTTGGCATCGAGATAACACCATCGGCGCAACGCCGCAGCCCAATGCCTACAGTGCAAACTGGGTCGCATTTTATCGACGACAGCGTTTAGGATTTCAGCTTGAATTGGCAGCGCGTAACGGCTTTGGCAGTGCTTTGCAAACACAAGGGCAGCGGTTGCTAGAACAACTTGATGATTTTTTTAGCGATTATCAGCCGCCGCCGTCATTGCTGCATGGGGACTTGTGGTCGGGGAATTATGCGGTACAAGACAACGGACAGCCGATTATTTTCGATCCCGCCGTGTATTACGGCGACCGCGAAGCCGATATTGCCATGACCGAATTATTCGGCGGCTTTGGCAGCGATTTTTATGCAGCGTATCAAGCCACTTGGGCGTTGGATAAAGGCTACGCGGTGCGCAAGACGCTGTATAACCTCTATCACATCTTAAATCACGCCAATTTATTCGGCGGCGGCTACGCGGGACAAGCGCAGCACATGATCGGCAGTTTGTTAAGCGAGTTGTGAAGACGCTGATGCCGGTGGCGGATGACGCTATCGGCTATCTATCCGCCCTTCTGCGCTACTCACTTCAACGCCGCGCCATCAGGCGAAATTGATGATATTGCTCGCGCTGATGACTGGGCGCGAGATAGGTGGGCGCGATGCTTTCCAGCGTACTGGGCTGAATGCCCAAGCGAGCGAAATCATCCGCATCGCAGACACTATCGGTTTGCAGCGAGCGATAATTATCCATCGTTAATAACTGCCCCGGTAAACGCTGCATAATGCTGGCTTGCAGTCGAGCAATATTATCCGGCAAAGGAATAATGCTGCGCCGGAGCTTCAGCAACTGCGCCGTGTAAGCCACCAAATCTTTCAGCCGATATTGACGCGGTCCGCACATTGGGTAACTTTGCCCGATAGTTGCGCGGTGGTTCAAGCAGTACAGCATCCCATCAGCAACATCGCCCACCCACACCGGCGCGAATTTGCTGTCTGCACATGCCAGCGGCAGAAAAAATGGGAAGATTTTCAATAAGGCGGCGAATTGATTTAAGAACGCATCGCCCTCGCCAAAAATCACCGATGGCTTAAATACGCTGACTTCCAAGCCCGAAGCCCGCATTAAATCCTCCGCTTTGCCCTTGCTACGCAAATAATAACTCGTACCTTTTTGCGCATCCGCATGTAACGCGCTCATTTGCAACACGCGCTGTACGCCCTGTTTTTTACACGCCACGACGATTTTTTCAGCCAGTTGAACATGCGCCCGTTCAAAACCTTCGCCATTGTCTTTCGGCTCGTTCAAAATGCCAATGAGATTGACCACCGCATCACAGCCATGAAAAACGCCAGCAAGCTGTTCTGGATCGTGAATATTGACTTCTTTCAGCCGCACCTGCGGCAATACCTGAAACTGCCGATGCCGTTCTGGACGACGGCTGGGAATACGCACCTGCCAGCCTTCGCTAACTAAGCGATTGACCAATGCGCTGCCAACAAAACCGCTACCGCCTAATACGCAGATTGTTTTACTCATAACGCTATCCTTAACTCTGAAAAATATTGAAAATCCTGAAAACGCCGAAACACCAATCCAAGATGCCAGCATACGCCCTTATCTCGGCATGGCGCTTCATCAAAAATATGATGCTACTCTCCAAGTCGATTATTTTAACAGGGTTTTAGAACGGCTGTCGTGTACTATGCGTGCAGGACCGGCATCATATCTGAACGATTCGGCACGCTTATATCTGATGAAAAAAATTTGCATTGAATGCAGAAAAAGACTAACATCCGCCTTTTATTGCCGGGGTGGCGAAACTGGTAGACGCGCCAGACTCAAAATCTGGTAGTGGTGACACTGTGTCGGTTCGAGTCCGACCCTCGGTACAATTCTCTTATTTCCCCTTTTTTCATCCTATCCCACAAAGGGAAACGATGCTGATGTCTCTGCATGAGACTGTATATTCAGCAAAAATAATAAAACAAATAGGGTAACGTGTTTTTTAACATGTTTACAAATTCTCCTCCTTAGAGCTTACAATAAAAAAGCCGAGTAACTGATACTCATACTTGCCAGAAACTGCACTTTTTGCTTTATTAAGTTTTCTTAGGCAACTCGCAAAAATACCCTCCCACTGGTCTTTTCGTCGGTCTTGTGCGTTACGACAAGAGTTGCACAGAATGACTATGCGCCTGTTGTCGTGACTTGGAGACCAACAAAAATCCTGCGCAATGCGGGGGTGTTTATTTAGTGCGAGTTGCCTTAACACTTGAATTTGAGGCAATTAAGTGGAAAGCTTATCGCCGTCTGCTTGATACCCTATGCTGCCGCCGCGAGGTAAAATGCCGCTTGGCGCGGAAGGCGGCGGGGGGTGCTAAACCCGCGTATTCGTATAGGCTGACAACCTGCTCTTCTTCTAGCAATAGGGCTTTACCAGTACGCAGGCGCGGCGGTAATGCTATGGGTCCGAATTGGATGCGCGTGAGACGGCTGACACTCACGCCTTGCGATTCCCATAAACGCCGCACTTCACGCTTGCGCCCCTCGCGCAATACCACATGATACCAATGGTTCGCACCTTCTCCGCCGGCTTCTTCAATGTGTTCAAATTTAGCCATACCGTCTTCAAGTTCTACACCATTGACAAGATGCTGCAACATATTTTCGCTCACCGTGCCGAGTACGCGCACCGCATAGACGCGCTCGATTTCCTGCGCAGGGTGCATGAGGCGATTGGCGAGTTCGCCGTCGGTGGTAAATAGCAGCAAGCCAGAAGTGTTCAAATCCAAACGCCCGATGACTATCCAGCGTCCAGTGCTAGGACGCGGCAGGCTTTGAAACACGGTGGGACGCTGTTCGGGATCGCGGCGCGTGCTGACTTCACCCACTGGCTTGTTGTAACACAGTAGTTGCGGGGTTTGGATAATATGCGGCTTGCGCTTGATGACGCGCCCGTTGACGCGCAGTACGTCGGTAGGGGTGACGCGGTCGCCGAGCTTGGCAGTTTGTTGATTGACTTTAATGCGCCCTTCGGTAATCCAGGTTTCCATCTGGTGGCGTGAGCCTAAGCCTAAATCGGCTAAAACTTTGTGCAGTTTTTCCGAGTGAGCCGGTGTAGAGGTTGGCATCGTTGTATCCTATTTTTGTCTGTGTTTGATAGATTGTCGGGGTAACGTCAGTCAATCACCACGTTTTTTCCGTTTCCCGCGTTTCAGGCACACCGCGTTTTTGTCGCTCTAATTGACGTTTTTGATATTCCAACGCAAACTTACGCCGCCATAAACCGCTGGGATCGTCTGGTACACGGTTTAGCCATTGTTCAAGTGCGATTTCCTTTTCTTGTGCCTGCAATTCTTCAGAGGACAGTGGCATTGGCTGTGCCTGCGCCTCAGCTTCCGACTGTTCTGCCTCGCTGAGCGCGGCTTCCTGACCTTGCTCTTGTGCATTCTGCTCCGATTGTTGTTGCAAGGCTTGGCGAATCTGCTCATCGCTGGCTTGCTCGCCTTGTTGCGCTTGCTGGGCTTGTGCTGATGGCGTTTGCTGGGTTGCTTCATCTGCGGCTGACTGCCCTTGCTGCCCCTGCTGATCGCCACTTTCTTGCGCCTGCTGTGGCTGATTTTGTCCGTCACCTTGCTGAGATTCATTCTGCTGCGATGGCTGCCCTGCTGATGCTTGCTGCGAATCTTCGGCGTTGCTGTCGGCGTTGCTGTCGGCGGGCGACTGCTCGCCCTTGTCTTGCTTGTCCTCGCCCTGCTCGCCCTCGCCCGACTGCGAATCTTGCGCTTGCTGTTCTAATAATTGCTCAATCAAAGCTTTGTTATCTCGCGCTTGCGAATGCTGCGGGTTTTTCTTTAAGGCTTCTTCGTAGGCTTGCACGGCACTGTGCAAATCGCCCATTTTTGCCAGCGCGTTGCCGCGATTATAATGCCCGTCATCGCTGTCCAGTTGCGCGAAGCTTTCCGCGGCTGCGGCAAAATCATGGGCGCGGTATTGCGCCACGCCTCGCCAATCCGATGAATTAAATAATTGCGCCGCCTGTTCAGCTTGCGAGGCGATCAACGCCTGCTGCGCTTGCTGATCCTGACGCAACCACAAATCATCCCACCAACCAGCATCTGCATCGGGTGGCATGAGCAATAACAGGGGCAATACTGCCAGCAGCCAGCCGCGGCGAAAACTGAGCGCGGTGAGCGGAATGAGTAACCATAGCAGCCAAGCCCCTTGATCTTCCCAGCTTTCGCTGATCTGATTGTCTTGCGTTTGCTTGAACTCGGCATGAGCCGGTGGCGTGAGCAGATAATGCAGGTCGCGCTGATCAGCCGTGTAAGGCACGTATAAGCCGCCGCCCGCTTGCGCAAGCTGTTGTAGCGCCTGGGCATCTAAACGCGGCAGCACAATTGCCCCCTTGCTGTCTTTCAAAAAGCCGCCATCGAGTTCGGGAATCGGTGCGCCCTGCGCGCTACCCACGCCCAGCACCGATAAGCGATAGCCCTGTTGAGCCAATTTTTCCGCAAACACCTGCGCCGCGCTGTCTTCCACGCCATCGGTAATAAGAATAATATGTCCCTGCATCGCGCCTCCCTGTTTGAGCAAATCGCGTGCGGCTTGCAACGCCAGCAAGGGCTTGCTGCCGAGAACCGGCATAATGTGCGTATCCAGTGCTGGCACTAGCGAGGCAATAGTACTCGCGTCATGGGTCAGCGGACTGACGACATACACATCGCCGGCAAATGCCAACAAGGCGGTTTGTCCTTCTCGGCTATGTTTAAGAATGTCAAGCAGCTTGAATTTAGCTTGCGTAAGGCGTGAAGGCTTGATGTCGGTAGCATCCATTGAGCGCGATAAATCCAGTATCAAAACCCGTGCTTGCTCGGTCTTAAATACCGGCAGCGGACGTTTTGACCCAGTGGGACCCGCCAATGCCAGCACTGCCAGCAACCAACCCAGTGCCAATAACCACAACACCAGGCGTTGCCGTGAGCCGCCAAACTGCATGAGTAAATGCGGCAGTAAATGCGCATCGCAGGCTTGTTGCCAAGCATTGTTAGCCACGCGCATACGCCACAGCCAAAATAGCCAGAAGCTTAAGGGAAGCAGCATAAAAAACCACAAAGGGCGGAGAAAATGAAAGGTTTCAGACATGTTGCAACAGTTTTGTTTAATCGGTAAGTTTTGCTTGTGAGCTAGAGGTGACATTGACTCTAACATTGCCGAAGCAAAGGGGGCAAATTTGACGCTATAGTGCTTCAGATAAATAATTTCCAAAAACCTGACAGGTCTTGAAGACCTGTCAGGTTTGCTTCAGCCATTTAATGATCTAAAAATCTATAGTTGTGCTTATTCCTTAAACTGAGCCTGCTGCGGTTTTTTTTGTACCAAATCCATAAACACTTCTTCTAAACCGGGTTCATCTGTGTGTAAATCATCAAAACCAATATGCGCTGCTTGCAGACTTTCTAGCACCTGCACAATAGAATCTTCTTCTCGATGCAAACGTAAACGCAATTGTTGTTTATCTAAAGAAATCACTTTGTCTTGCAGTGCGCTGGGCAGTTGAATATCGGCATTATTCAGATGTAAATTCAGAAAACGATAAGGATAATGCGACAGCAATACCGCAGTGTCATCTAGCGCGACAATATCGCCTTGGTTAAGGATAGCGATGCGGTCGCAGAGGGTTTCGGCTTCCTCTAGGTAATGCGTGGTGAGCAGAATGGTATGCCCTTGTGCGTGCAGGCGTTTAGTAAATTCCCAAAGGGCTTGGCGCAGCTCGACATCCACGCCAGCGGTGGGTTCGTCTAGGACAACCACTGGCGGTTTATGCACCAGTGCTTGGGCAATCAGGACGCGGCGTTTCATGCCGCCGGACAAGCGTTGTAGATTGGTATTGGCTTTGTCGCTTAAATTCAGGGTTTCAATGAGTTCGTCAATCCAAGCGTGATTTTCCCGCCCAAAGCCGAAATAGCCCGATTGCAGACGCAGCATTTCGCGCACATTAAAAAACGGATCATAGACCAGTTCTTGTGGGACTATGCCTAGCGAATGTCGCGCTTGTCGCCAGTCATCTAGCACATCATAGCCTAGCACCTTGATTGTGCCGCTGCTGGGGCGCGTCAAGCCCGCCATAATGTTGATAAGCGTGGATTTACCCGCACCATTGGGTCCCAGTAAGCCAAAAAAACTGCCTTTGGGGATGCTAAAGCTCACCCCCTTAAGGGCTTGTAGTTCGCTGTAGTGTTTGTGGATGTCTTGGATAGCAACGGCGGCAATGGACATAGAATGAACTCAAGTGATGTGTGGCTGACAAGCGGCGGATATGGCACAAACAGACGCGCCTTAATCCGCCGAGCCACACTGAAATCAAAAAAATGTAACTATGGATTAAATTCAATAGTTTTTCCAACCAGCATATCCAATTTTGCCCACTGCACGGCTATTGCATAGTCTGTTTTTGTTTTAAGCAACTCGGTAGCTGATAAATTGACCAGCGCGTCACCAAAATCGGTATTGTATTCAAGCTCATACAAAATGCGGTTATTGTCTAGCTGCATTTCTCGCCAATTTCCCAGCGCGGTTACTTCTTGATGCTGGGCAATGAGCGTTTTTAATTCCATCCAGGTTTCTAGCACGGCTTGACGAATTGCCATGTGTTCTTGGACGAGTTCGGCTTGTAGGCGATTGAGTTCGGCTTGGGCTTGAGTGATTTGGGCTGACACTTTGCCGCCTTGATACAATGGCACGTTTAAGCGCAACATGGCGCGGTGGTCATCGCGTGAGCCGAGTTCGCGTTGCCAATGGTTGATTTCGGCGTGCGCGCTGAGGGTCGGCGCGTATTCTTTACGGGCGGCTTTGAGCTGCGATTGTGCGGCGTTGAGTTGGTGTTGTAAGGTTTTGATGCGCGGCTGTTGCGCGAAAGCTTGTTGTTGTAGTACGTCTAATTCGGGCAATTCTCGCTGCTGGTCGAGTTTGGGCTTTTGCAGTTTAGCCGGTAATTCTGTGGGGTGGTTGAGTGCATTCGCCAGCTTGGCGCGTGTCAGGCGTTGCTGGGCTTCGCTGCGTCGTCGTTTTTGTAACACCTGCTGATAAATAGCTTCAGCTTGCGCGAGTTGTAAATCTGAGCGTTGCCCTATTTGATGCCGTTCTTGGATTTTGTCGTAATCGACATAGGCAATCGCCATCGCTTCGGTGTCAAGGTCAAACTGTGCGTCGGCTAGGAGCACCTCAAAAAACTGCTGCATGATCTTCAGGCGATGTTGTTGTCGGGCATCTAGCAAGGCTTGTGCGGCAGCGTCTATGCTGTGTTCAGCGGCGCGTGTGGCGGCTCGGGTGCGTCCAAAATCAAGCAGGGTTTTGCTCAGTTCTAGGCTTGCCCAGTGGTCATCTTTGGAGGGGTTTAGGGCTATATCGGGCGGATTTATCCAGCGCAGTTCGCCGTTGATTTGGATATGCAGGTTATCCTGCGCATCGGCTAATTCACGAGCCGCCTGCGCTGCTTGCGCGGCGGCTTGATAGATTTGCAGATCGGGATGCTGGGTGTCTGCTAATGACAGGGCATAGTCTAAAGATAAAGGCTGCGGCAGCGTTTCTGCTGTTACCGTATTGCTGTGCCAGGGCGTGGCGACGAGGGCGGTGGCGACCCAAGTGATGCTGAGAGTGCTGAGAGTGCTGAGAATGCGAAGTGAAGTTGTCATTTTGTTGATTGTTTTTGTTGGCGGTATTGACGAAAACGCATGTTTTTATAAGCCCCTTCTGCAACATATTGTCCCATTAAAAGAAATTCTTCTGCATTGCGGGCGGGACCGGTGTGACGGTAGAGTGTATTGCCGTCTAGGTCAAAAAACATCATAACGGGCGTGGCGCGCACTCGATGTATTTTTTCTGCAAAGTCTTTAGAACGCATGGTGTTACCTTGAAAATCTGTGATTTCTGTGTCGCCTTCAATGTCGATAGGAAAGGCAAGAAAATCTGCGCTGAATTGTTCTTGCACGGCTTTTTGGCTAAAGATGGTTGCTTTCATGCGCGAGCAAAATGGGCATTCATCCATTTCAAAAAATAACAAAATACCTTTTTTTTCTGCTTGTTTGGCAACTTCAAGTTCTTCTTGTAAATTACCCCAAGTTTGTGAAAAGAAATGCGTATAAACATCTGCCTGCGCATTCATGTTGGCGATTAAAAAACATCCGATAAGTAGTAGTTTTTTCAACATTGTTATCTCCTTACTGATTTGCTGTTGCGATAAATTGGGTGAGTTGTTGAAAGCTGACCTCGCCTGCAAATTTTTTTACAATTTTGCCGTCGGGATTGACTAAGTAAGTCGTCGGTAAGCCGCGAATGGGGAAATATTGACCTAATATTTTTTTCGTCTGTGCTGTTTGTGCTGCGATATTGGGAAAAATAGGGTAGCTGATGTCGTGCGCTTGCAAAAATTTTTCAAGTCGTTTGGCATCCAGACTTTCTTCGTTCATGCCCCATACGACTGCATTGTTTGGGGCTTTATGAAAGCGTTGTAAATCAGGCAGTTCGCGCAAACAGGGTGGGCACCAGCTTGCCCAAAAATTGACCGCAACCCACTGCCCGCTGTGATCAGCAAAGCTGCGATAACGCTTTTTATGATCTTGCAAGCCGAAATCCTGCGGTACGCTTTTCGCCGTCTGCTCCCCACAACTGAGCAGAAGTGGGATTAGGAGCAGTAAGCTGAGAAAAATTTGAGTATTTTTCCGCTGCATGAGATTAGATTTCCACTCTCTCAAATTGATCTTTGCCAACATCACACTCTGGGCATTTCCAATCATCAGGGATGTCTTCCCAACGGGTGCCGGGGGCAATGCCTTCGTCGGGCAAACCTTCCGCTTCATTGTAAATAAATCCGCATACGACACACATATAGCTGTTGTATTCCATAATCACTCGCTTGTTTGTTATCCACTGATTAGCAATGACCACAAAATAATGCCCAAAAATACGCGGGTGTGAACCTTTTAGGTTTTGAAAACCTAGAAGATTTGGGTTTCGGGTATTATTGAATGCGCATTCCTTAGCAATGGCTTCTTGAAGTAGGGCGGCTTATGATACCCATAGTGCGGGCAAAAAAAAAGCTCGGAAGCCAAAGCTTGCCGAGCTAAATGTGATAGAAGAGAATCGAGTATTAGTTTACTAAAAATTGCAAATATTGCAAATTATTTCACAAAAAATTTTTCACTAAGAGATGACCATAAAATGATGACCATAAAATAATGCGCATAAAATGATGCCCAACAGTATGCGGGCGTAAACCTTCTAGGCTTTATAAAGCTTAGAGGGTTTGATTGAAAATATCCCGAGCTTCAGGTTTCAGGCAGGGCGCCGTATAAAACGCCAGCAAGGTCAGTCATCCGAACAATTTTAAGCCTTCCCGGCGAGCCTTTGAAACGTGCTTAGACGCGCTAAATCCTCCTCAATAGTCCCCATGCGCAGCAGGTGGCAGTACGCGGGCAGATCATCTCGTGCGGTTTTACTGATGACCAAAGCCAGCGGTGACAGACCGCGTTGTTGCAGGCTTTGGACCAGTGCTTGACGTTGTTCGTCCCACTCGAGCAAGACTAAAATGCAGCCGCTCAGTTGGTGGGCGTGTTGCAGGAGCAGGGGCGCGAGGCTGTCGAAATCTTTGTCTGTGCAAGGCGACACGCACGCTAAAATTTCTAGCATTTTTTCTACATGCCCTAAGCCGCGTCCGCCGGTAAAACGGTACGCTTCTGTGCCAACAAACATCAAATCTAGCAAGGTATCTTGGGTGGTGAGATGTCCGACAAAAGAGGCGGCGACAGAAATGGCTTCTTCAAAGCTTTCTAGCGGCGAGTGATAACAAAAGGTATCTAAAACAAGCGCGTGGCGCACAAAAAATTCGTCTTGATATTCTTTCACAATCGGCTTGCCTTGTTTTGCCCAGCTTTTCCAGTGAATGTGCCGCAGCGCGTCGCCGGGGCGGTATTCGCGCAAGGCGACAAATTCCACCGCATCGCCGACTGACATGGCGAGATTAACGCCGCCGGCTTGATAACGCCGTGAGCCGGGCAAATCGACATTAGGCACGGGATAGCGTTTAGGCAATATCAACACGGTATCCGGTTGCTGCACAATGCGTAAGGCGCGGAATAATCCCAGCACATCCGGGCGGGCGATCATCAGGCGACGAAAATGCACATAGCCGCGCCGTCGCGGGAAAATATGTGTACGAATTTTCAGACTTTGTTGCGGTGCTAACAACGGGATGTCCTGCCAATAGGCATCTGCACCGCGTTGCTGGCGCGTCAGCCACACCCAGCGCGGATAGCCGACGTAGTTATCAAACCAGTTGCGGCTGCTGGCGAGCGTGCGGGCGCGGGCAAAAGCTTTGAAGCTGGGATTATTGCCATCAAGGTATTCTTGCAAGGATAAGCCGATTTGCGCTTGCCGATTTTGATTGTGTAACTCGATACGATAGTAGAGCGGCTCGCCGACAGTGCCAAACGGCGGTAATTCGCGTTTGAAGCTGAAACGGGCGCGAAACCATAAACTGCACAGTAGGCTTATCAGCAGTATCGCAGCGGTTAAGCTAAATAGTTGATAAGCAAATGTTTTTCGCGTATCTATGCCAAATACGGCAGCGGCGATAGCTGCCCCAAAGACAAGCATTCCGGGACGTGTGAAGCGTTGCCGAAACCATTGGTCGAGGCGGTAAACCGTGCGAAAATTGTAAAATAGTAAGCGGCGTAGCATAATTTTTCCAACCTGTTATATTGCCCCGCCTGACACTGCTCTCAGGGATTTTGATTAAATTTGTGGCGGGTTAAAGAATGCAAATTTGGCGGCTTTGGGCAATGAACGGCTAAAGAGGTCAAATAACAGCGTTAATGCCCAATCCTGCGATGTCAGTGCGTTACTGACGGCAACCACTGATTTAACCGTAGAGCGCGAAATTTTTACCGCTTCGCCGCTGTGAAAACGCGCATGATGACGGTAATGCCGCTCAATATTACGCAAAGTCAGCACCGCCATAGCGATAGCCCACAGGCAAAAACGTCGAATACCCGCCTCTGTTTTGGGCAGCAAGCTTACATAGCGTAGCGCGTTGCGCAGATGTTCACGCGCAATGCCCAGCAATTCGCGCATGCCTTGCGCAAATGCCGGACTATATCGATCAGCACTTAAATCGCGTAAATCAAAGCCGGCTTGCGTAAACACCGAGCGCGGCAGCCAGCAAGCTCCGCGCTTGCGGTCATCAAGAATGTCTTTGAGAATATTGGTCATTTGTAAACCCTGCCCAAAAGATACGGATAAGCGCAGCAATTCTTTTTCGTGCGCGGCAATGCGCGGTGAGTAATCACAAAATAATGCCGCCAGCATTTCTCCCACCACGCCCGCCACATAGTAACAATACAAATCCATGGACGGCATGTCGGGTAAACCGTGTGGACTGGCATTGCGCTGAAAATCCGCCATGCCGTGTGACATGATGCGCACACAACGCAAGAGTATCTGTTGTTGAGCGGCTGTAAAGCTGTGGGTTAAGCGGATGACCGCATCGCTATGGGCAATTAAATCGCGCTCGGCGGTGAGTGTTTGCGCGGCTAACAAGGGCGCGAGTTGTTTGCCAAAGGTGGCGGCATCGGCTTGTCCGGCGACGACTTGGATAAACTGCTCGGCATAAAGCGTTTTGCCTTGCGCATCTAAAGCCGCGTCATCTTCAATGGTGTCGGCAATACGGCAGAGCAGATACGCATTGCTGACGACTCTACGCAAAGGTTCGGGTAATTGCGGGATGGTCAGCGCGAAAGTGCGCGAGACTTGCGGGAGGATGTGGTGTTGGTATTGAAGGTCGGTAGGAGAGAACATGGAGTGAGTCTATTTTGAATAAAACCAGCCTTTGCGTTACTTTTTAAGCATAAAACGCAAGAAAATTCAGTTGTTCCCGCCTGTCTGGCAGGCAAGCGAACAGTTGACTGCGAGAAGTATGCTAAATCATTTTCTTCTCGGCAGAGATAATGACCAATGCCTGAATGCCCGCGCCGCGTCCAAAGTCGGTTAAACCTTCGCCGCTGGTTGCCGTGATGCCGATATTGCTCACTTGTAAACCTAATAGTTCAGCAATGCTTTGTTTCATTTCGGGGATTTTTGGGGTAATGCGGGGACGCTGGCATTCTACACTAATGGAAACATGGGTCAGGCGATGCTGGGTTACATATTTTAAGGCTTCGCGCACATAGTCGCGGCTATCAGTCTCGCCTTGTTGACATAAATCATCACTGATTTTGCCCAGAATATTCACCCCAGAAATGCCCGAAATAGCATTGCAAATGGCATGTAGCACTACGTCGGCATCGCTGTTACCTTGCAGCGGCGGTTCGCCGATAAAGGCTACGCCGCCTAGCATTAATGTTTTGTTTTGATGATCAACATCAAAACGATGGCTGTCTTGTCCAATGGCGGCGATCATTGCGCTGCTCCATAAAGTGATCCAGAGCTTGTAGCGTCTGTATGAATGTCATTTAACAACTGCGTTTGTGGTATTTGTTGTTTAAGGTCTTGCAACAGGCTGAAATCTTCTACAGATAAAATCTGTGAGGTATTGAGTAAGACTAGAAAACGTCCATCAATTTTACCAATGCCCTGAATGAATTGGCTACGCATTTGTCGTCCAATTTTGGGCGGTGGACTGATGTCTTTTTTGAATAATTCTACGACCGTATTTACCGCATCCACGACAATCCCCATGTCCAGCACTTGCTTGCCTTCTAGTTCATCTTCAAAGCGTATTTCAACAATAATAATACAAGTTCGTTGATCTGCTTTAATAGCGGCTTCACCAAAACACACGGCTAAATCAATCACTGGAATCACTTCACCTAATAAGTTCAAAATGCCGCGAATGTATTTGGGCATCATGGGTAAATGTGTAATGCTGCCATATTCAATGATTTTCTTAATTGACATGACATTGATGGCATAGATTTCTTCATCTAAAGTGAAACTTAAGAACTTCTCAGGAATTTCGTGTTCAATTTGGCGTTGCGCCGTGCTGCGGATGATTTTGCTCATAGAAGAACCCCTGTTAAGCTTTCCCACGCTAGAACGTGGGAACGAGAGAAAGGTAATAGACCTTGACCCGCAGAGTAGTTTCCGCCTGAAATCCGCTAAGTTTCTAAAACCTAGCCGGTTTTTAGCAGCCTATTAATCCGTCAAAGTCAAAGTACCATAATCACAAACATTAAAACGCTCGCTGACATCTTCACTACCATCACTGAATACGGCTAGAAAGTCAAACATGCAGTAGCCCGTGCTATCATCGAAATTAATGTCAGCTTGATCGCCCGAAGGTAATACATCAAGTCCCAAAATATCCTCCTGCCAATCGGAAGTACCCGTGTTAGAACCGTAAAACTCAATAATATCTCGCGAAGTGTGATTGATCAAAGTGACTTCACGATTGTAGTAATCAGGAGCAGCCAACAGACTACTGCTCATAATACCGCTCAACAACAAGGTGCTTAGCCCCCATTTAGTTTTTTGCAGCATTGTATTTCTCCTAAAAAATATCAAAAAGTATCAAAAAGTAACGGATTAGACCGCGCACTGAGTTTATACTCAAATGTCTAAAAAATCATCATAGGCAACAGCGAAAATTACACTATGCCCGAACTCCCCCACGGCTTTCCCATAAAAAAATATTTTATATTTCAGTATAATGTAACTTGGCTTAGCGTATCCAACTAAGAAGGAAAATATCCATGAACAATGTAGAGTCTAAAGTGGACCCCACCGTCAAGGCCAAAAATAGCAAAACTTAAGGAGAAATCACGCTCGATTTTCTTCAAAATACACCTCAGCAGGTGTGCAGTAATGTAGGTTTTG
>CAZOSP010000048.1:0-27404 GCA_964582525.1 uncultured Thiomargarita sp.
GATGAAATTTATCGTCCTGCAAGATGCGATAGGTGCCGACGCGCCGAATATCAGATGGTCAGCGATTATTTTTGATTGGGATGGCGGTGTATTGCAGCCTGACACGGGATAGTATTTTGTATCAATACGAGGTTTTTAGTCTAAATGCCGTTGAGTGTCTTAAAAATAAAATTTTTCCTTATTTCTCCTATTTTAGAGGCTTGTCTAGGAAGCAAGAGAGGTTTTTTTGTGCGTAAGAAAATATACCCGATAAAAAATATGTGAATGGGTTGTTGGGTGAAGTAATCGAGGTGTGGCGGGAATTGCTAGATAATCACTGAAGGTATATTTTTTATCTGTTTGAAAAATTATTTTTTTTCATGCCAAATTACCCCATAAAATTTAACAACACTTAAAAACTCAAAGGAACTGATATGCAAAATAAACCCCGCAGCGTATTTTTCATTTCCGACAGCACTGGCATTACCGCGCAAACAGTGGGTTATAGCCTGCTGGCGCAATTTGAAGAACTCGATATTGAGCATTTCACCCTGCCTTACATCAAAGATCAGCACAAAGCCCGCGAGGCGATTTTGCGCATTAATCAGGTGGCAGCAGAAACGCAGCAGCGTCCGGTAGTATTTGCCACCCTAAGCGATGTTGAAATCCGCTATCTAGTTTCTGCTTGTAATGCGCTGTTTATCGACCTGCTCGGCACTTTTATCACGCCGCTAGAGCGCGAGTTTGGCACTCAATCTTCCCATGCGATAGGACGCAGTCATGGCATCCGCAACAAAATCATGCCCTACGATGAGCGTATTGAAGCGATCAATTTTGCACTGCAACATGACGATGGCGCAAGTCTTTTACACTATCAAAAAGCAGATATTATTTTAGTCGGCGTGTCGCGCTCAGGAAAAACGCCAACTTGCGTGTTTCTCGCCACGCAATTTGCTGTGAAAGCGGCAAATTATCCGCTCACTGAAGAAGATGCCGAAGACGGACAACTGCCAAGCAGCATTCGCCCATTTCAGCACAAAGTATTTGGTTTAACCATCCGTCCTGAGCGGCTAAGTCAAATCCGCCAAGAACGCCGCCCCAACAGCCGCTATGCCTCCACCGCTCAGTGTTATATCGAAGTACAACATATCGAGAATTTATACCGCCGTTTGCAGATTCCCCATGTGGATATGACCCGCACTTCGATTGAAGAAATCGCTGCGACCATTATGCAGGGGGTGGGCAATATTGCTAGAAGTGGCTGACCGCCGAGTCAGTCGAGCGGCACATTCAGCCCTTATGGGCAAAAGATTGGGGTAATTGCGATGCAAATCATCAATAATCAGAGGCACACAATATAGGCTCTCTAGGAATGTGTGTTGCAATAAATTATATTTGAAAACAATCTATTACAGTATAATAACAGCCAGCACCAAAGCCAAAAAACGACACCGTTTATCACTGTAACTCAATGAATTTTTGGCAGACCAGTAGGGTTTGCGCCAGGTCTTTTTGTGGCGCGAATGCGAATGTTCAGCAGCGCGCCATCATCCCGCGTGCTTCGACGATAAAGATGTCGCGCACCCTACCAGACTGGATGGCGTAAGGTTGGCAAGGTATGCGTTTTCAGTTAATGTATGCAGGCTTGATAAGGCGCATTTCCCGTCCTTTGCTCCTCAATACTAGACCAACTTTGCACATAAAAACAAGGATTATTAAGATGTTTTGGGCTGATAAATTAGTAGAAAAATTAGATAAAGAACAACTGCACATTATTAATGACTCTAAAACCCCTTCGGGGCGCGCTCATGTCGGTGCTTTGCGGGGTGTGTTAATTCATGATGTGATGTTTAGAGTCTTAAAAGAACAGGGGTTTAATGTTCGTTATACTTTTGGTGTTGATGATTACGATCCTTTAGATGAACTTCCTTATGGAAAAGATGAACATTTCAAACACTATTTAGGTATGCCTTTATGCAGCGTTCCTGCTCCCCCTGGCTCTGATGCTACTGATATGTCTGATTATTACATCAGTGAGTTCTTTGATGTATTTAAGTATTTAGGTGTACAGGCAGAAACTTATCGACTACGTGATATATATCGATCAGGTGAATTTGATGAAGCCATTGATATTATTCTTCGTCATGCGGATGTTGTACGTGATGTGTATAAAAAAATTAGTGGTTCTGAACGTCCACAAAGTTGGTATCCTTTTCAAGTGATTTGCGAAAATTGTGGAAAAATCGGTACTACAGAAGTCAGCAGTTATGATGGAAAAGAAGTGACTTATACTTGTCATACAAACATGGTCAAGTGGGCAGAAGGTTGTGGTCATCAAGGCAAAATGTCTCCTTTTTCGGGCAATGGAAAATTACCTTGGAAGCTGGAATGGGTCGCTAAATGGGCAACTCGTGGCATTACTATAGAAGGTGCGGGAAAAGATCATACGACCAAAGGGGGTTCAAGAGATGTTGCTGCCAGTTGCTTAAAGCGTATTTTTAACCAATCAGCTCCGCTGAATATCCCCTATGAATTCTTTTTAGTAGAAGGAGCTAAAATGAGTTCATCTCGCGGAATCGGTGTCTCTGCGAGAGAAATGGCAGACTTTTTACCACCTGAAATATTGCGTTTTTTGTTGCTACGCCCGCAGCCGAATAGACCTATTAATTTTTCACCCGATGAGCAGTCTGTCATTAAATTGTTTAACGATTATGATCGTTATCATGCACAATTCTTCGCGGGCGGAAAAACATCGGGCGATGTTCAAGAAGTATATCAATTATCGCAAGTTAATCAGCCGGTAGAATATTACACGCCTAATATTCAGCTATTACAGGCATTAGTACAAATGCCTCACATAGAGGTTATAAAAGAGATTAGTCAACGCAAAGATAATGAATTAAGCGAGATAGAACTGTCTCAGCTTAATCGGCGTATTGAATCTATTAAATATTGGTTAGATCATTATGCTGCAAATGAGGAAAAACTTGAATTACAACATTCATTACCTAAAGAAGCTGAAAGCCTGACTGCAACACAGTGCGCTTTTCTACATTTACTTGCCAGCAAGCTGACCTGTGATGATTGGAAAGGAGACTTGTTACAATCCATTATCTTTGAGGCAGCGAGATTAACGCCCATCAAACAAGCAGAGGCTTTTCAGGCTATTTATACCGTGCTTTTTGCGCGTCATGCAGGACCTCGGGCGGGAAACTTGTTTGAATATTTAGAGATTGATTTTTTGACAACACGATTGACTGAAGTGTTTTACTCAAAAGCACAATTTTGGCTTGAAAGCGGCATTGATATAGCCACATTTGAACCGTGGTTAGAGAAAAATCTGGATAACATCTTGGACATTGAAGCACGGTTTGATGTTTGTATCAGCAGTCCAGAAAGCCCGACGCATCATTCCGATTTAGCCGTCATTGAGTTTTATGTGACATTATCGGATAAGAAGAAATACGTGCAAAGACTTTTGTTTGATCAAGAGGCAGGCATTGATGTAGAGATGCAGAATAAAGTGGATGCTTTCCAAACCTCTATGCAGCATTATCTGAACACCCTAGAAAGTAAATTTACTATGACTATCAAGTCCATTTAAGCAAGATGCGGGTCAAGGTGATAAACCTTGACCGACCAAACTTCATACCATCAGTTTACTTAAGCAACTTCCTGTTGCCAATGATGGTATTTTCTTAAATCCTCTTCTTTCACCCGTGACAGCGCGTCAGGCGGCAGAATTGACAGCAATTCCCAAGCTAAATCAAGGGTTTCAATAATGCTGCGATCCTCGCTTTCGCTCTGCCCGACAAAGCGTTTCTCAAAAGCTTCGGCAAACTCCAGATAATTTCTATCCTGTGAGGAAAGCTCTTCCGCACCGATAATAGAGGCAAGATTGCGGGCTTCTAAGGCGCGGGTGTAGGAAGCGTAAAGTTGGTTGGCAAGACGCTGATGGTCGTCGCGGGTGAAATCCTTGCCAATACCGTCTTTCATCAGGCGCGACAGCGACGGCGGTACATTGACCGGCGGATAAATGCCTTGATTGTGTAGCTCACGGGACAAAACGATTTGCCCTTCGGTGATGTAGCCCGTCAGGTCGGGAATCGGGTGGGTGATGTCGTCGCTGGGCATACTCACCACGGGCACCATGGTAATTGAGCCGTGACGGTTTTTGATACGTCCAGCGCGTTCATAAATTTCTGCCAAATCGGAGTAGAGATAGCCCGGATAACCTTTGCGCGCTGGCACATCACCTTTGGCAGTGGCGACTTCGCGCAATGCTTCGGCGTAGTGCGTCATGTCGGTGATCACCACCAAAACATGGCGATCCATTTCATAAGCTAAATATTCAGCAGCGGTCAACGCGGTGCGCGGCAAAATCAGGCGTTCCATCGGCGGATCAGAAGCCAGATTAATAAACATCACCACATTGCTAAGTACCCCGCTGGATTCAAATTCATCTTGAAAAAACCGCGCATCCGCATAGGACACGCCCATTGCGGCGAATACCACGGCAAATTCTGATTCTTCGCCGGGCAATTTGGCTTGGCGCACGATCTGCGCGGCGAGGCGGTTGTGTGGCAATCCAGAACCAGAAAAAATCGGCAGTTTTTGTCCGCGTACCAGCGAATCCAAGCCGTCAATGGTGGAAATGCCGGTTTGGATAAACTCTTTCGGATAGGCGCGGGCGGCGGGATTGACCGAAGAACCATTGACGTTGCGTTTATGCGCGGAAATAATCGGCGGGCGACCATCCAGCGGTCTGCCCACGCCGTTGAAAATGCGCCCAAGCAAATCGGGTGACAGCGGCAGTTCAAATGGCTCGCCGAGAAACCGCACCCAAGTATTCTCCAAATCCAAGCCTTCCGTGCCTTCAAACACCTGCACCAACACCACTTCTTCAGAAGTTTTAATCACCTGTCCGTTACGTTTACGCCCCGCGTGATCGCGGATCGCCACGCGGTCGCCCAACGCCACATCAGGAATATTTTGCAAAAATAACAACGCACCGTTCGCGCCCGATGCCATGCGATATTCTTTAGCTTTCATCTTGCCTCTCTCAAGTTACCTTAGAATTTTATCAGAAAATACTATTAAAACAATAAGTTGAATAACAAAATACAATATCTGCTGCGGTAAAAATCTGTGCCATGTTAAAAACCTATCACTGCTCATCATACCGCAGCCAACACTGCAATGCAGCACTTCACACATTTTTGTATTTATCCATACATTCTAGGGTTTTTTGTCGCAAACAAAACCCGACAAAAAACCCATGTCAAACAAAAAATAAACATCAATAACAATCACTTAAAATCTTTTTCACAGATGGCACAGGGGTTGCGACAAGTCAAGCTGTGAACGGCTCTCAAGCCACAATGTTTCTAAACAGGTATTTTCCCCTACAAGGAGATTTGATATGGCATTACGTCAATGTGCAATTTATGGAAAAGGCGGTATCGGTAAGTCAACAACAACCCAAAACTTAGTCGCGGGTTTGGCTGAACTCGGCAAAAAAGTCATGATTGTCGGTTGTGATCCTAAAGCTGATTCTACTCGCTTAATTCTACACTCTAAAGCACAAAACACCATTATGGAAATGGCGGCTGAAGCTGGCACAGTTGAAGATTTAGAACTCGAAGATGTATTAAAAGCCGGTTACGGCGGCATTAAATGCGTTGAATCCGGTGGTCCTGAACCTGGAGTAGGTTGTGCGGGTCGCGGTGTTATTACCGCCATCAACTTTCTCGAAGAAGAAGGTGCTTATGAAGAAGACCTAGACTTTGTATTCTACGATGTATTAGGCGACGTAGTATGCGGTGGTTTTGCTATGCCGATTCGTGAAAACAAAGCACAAGAAATTTACATCGTATGTTCTGGTGAAATGATGGCAATGTACGCTGCCAACAACATTTCTAAAGGAATTGTAAAATATGCCAGTTCTGGCGGGGTACGTTTAGCCGGCTTAATTTGTAACAGCCGTAACACTGCCCGCGAAGACGAATTGATTATGGAATTAGCGCGTCAATTAGGTACGCACATGATTCATTTTGTACCGCGTGATAATGTCGTACAACGTGCTGAAATTCGTCGTATGACGGTTATCGAATACGATCCTAAAGCAAAACAAGCAGACGAGTATCGTACTTTGGCACAAAAAATCATCGACAACAAAAACATGGTAATTCCAACCCCGATTACTATGGATCAACTGGAAGCCTTGTTGATGGAATTTGGCATTATGGAAGAAGAGGACGAAAGCATCATTGGTAAAACGGCTGATGCTGAAGCGGCTTAAGTAAATAAACCCAAACGCAAGAGGCGCAACAGTCGCAACAGAGACAAGAATTTAATCTAACTTCTTTACATCTAGTGCCGCTTGCGTCTTTTACGTTTCATGTCTCAATCCTTTTTCTACCTGAACGTCCACAGATGAGTGGTGACAGGCTAAGGAGAATACTATGTCAACTATGTCTCATGAAGAAACCCAGGCTTTAATTCAAGAAGTTCTGGAAGTGTATCCCGCAAAAGCACAGAAAGATCGTGCGAAACATTTGACCGTCAATGATCAAAGCGTCGAACAATCAAAAAAATGTATCACTTCAAACCGTAAATCTTTGCCTGGTGTAATGACCATTCGTGGTTGTGCTTATGCGGGTTCTAAAGGGGTGGTGTGGGGTCCCATTAAAGATATGATTCATGTCTCACATGGTCCTGTGGGTTGTGGTCAATATTCTCGCGCCGGTCGGCGTAACTACTATGTCGGTACAACTGGCATTAACACCTTTGGCACGATGAACTTTACCTCTGATTTCCAAGAGAAAGACATCGTTTTTGGTGGCGATAAAAAACTAGCAAAAATCATTACTGAAATTGAGCAACTGTTTCCTTTAAATAAAGGGATTACAGTTCAATCAGAATGTCCAATTGGTTTGATTGGTGATGATATTGAAGCAGTCGCTAAAAAAGGTGCAAAAGACCTGCATAAACCCGTAGTGCCAGTGCGCTGCGAAGGGTTTCGCGGCGTGTCTCAATCTTTAGGGCATCATATTGCTAATGATGCAGTACGTGATTGGGTGTTAGGTAATCGTGATAGCGATACCCGCTTTCAAACAACGCCTTATGATGTCACTATTATCGGTGATTACAATATTGGCGGTGATGCTTGGGCTTCGCGTACTTTGTTGGAAGAAATGGGCTTGCGCGTCATTGCACAATGGTCAGGTGATGGCACTTTAGCCGAAATGGAAAATACTCCTAAAGCTAAATTAAACTTGCTGCATTGCTACCGTTCCATGAACTACATTTCTCGTCACATGGAAGAGAAATATGGTGTGCCTTGGATGGAATACAATTTCTTTGGTCCCACTAAAATCGCTGAATCATTGCGCAGAATTGCTGGTTTCTTTGATGAAACCATCCAAGCTAAAGCGGAAAAAGTGATTGAAAAGTACAAAGCCACTTATGAAGCAGTGATTGCTAAGTACAAACCACGCTTAGAAGGCAAAAAAGTCATGTTGTATGTGGGCGGTTTACGTCCGCGTCATATCATTGGTGCTTATGAAGATTTAGGCATGGAAGTGGTCGGTACTGGATATGAATTTGCGCATAATGATGACTATGACCGTACCATTAAAGAAATGGGCAATGCGACGCTGATTTATGATGATGTCACCGGTTATGAATTTGAAGAGTTTGTGAAGAAAATTAAACCCGATTTGATTGGTTCAGGTATTAAAGAAAAATACATTTTCCAAAAAATGGGGATTCCTTTCCGTCAAATGCACTCTTGGGATTATTCAGGTCCTTATCATGGCTACGATGGCTTTGCTATTTTCGCCCGCGATATGGATATGACTATCAACAATCCTTGCTGGAACAAAATGCAAGCACCTTGGTTAAAAACTGAAGAATCAGGTGCAACGGCTAAAGCTGCATAATTCTAAAACCTTCTAGGTTTTAGAAACCTAGAAGGTTTAAGTAGTCTTTTTTTAATCTTTAACTCGTTGTTCACAGATGGGTGACACGAGAGGAGAATAGTCATGAGTCAAGTCGCTGAAAAAATCGTACCTAGCTATCCTTTGTTCCGTCAAGATGAGTACAAAGAAACATTAGGTAACAAACAAGACATGTTTGAAGAAAAAGTTCCACAAGATAAAATTGAGGAAGTTTTTCAATGGACAACTACGCAAGAATACCAAGAACTCAACTTCAACCGTGAAGCTTTGACAGTTAATCCAGCCAAAGCCTGTCAACCTTTGGGGGCGGTGTTATGCGCTTTAGGTTTTGAGAAAACGCTGCCCTATGTGCATGGTTCTCAAGGTTGTGTGGCGTATTTCCGTACTTATTTCAATCGCCATTTCAAAGAGCCGATTGCTTGTGTGTCTGATTCAATGACAGAAGATGCGGCGGTGTTTGGTGGGCAGAAGAATATGTTTGATGGTTTAGAGAATGCGAAAGCGTTATACAAACCAGACATGATTGCAGTTTCTACCACCTGTATGGCAGAAGTGATTGGTGATGACTTAAATGCGTTTATTGGTAACTCGAAAAAAGAAGGTCATATTGAGCAAGACTTTCCTACGCCATTTGCGCATACGCCCAGTTTTGTCGGTAGCCACACAACCGGTTGGGATAACATGTTTGAGGGTATTCAACGCTATTTTACGCTCAATCACATGGCAGACAAGGTTGCTGGTTCTAATAAGAAAATCAACATTGTACCGGGTTTTGAAACCTATTTAGGCAATTATCGTGTGATGAAACGCATGATGCAGCAAATGGATGTTGAATGTACGCTGTTATGCGATCCGACTGATGTTTTAGATACGCCGGCTGATGGTACATTCCGTATGTATGATGGGGGTACTTCTTTAGACGAAATGAAAGACGCACCCAATGCTATTGACACCTTGTTATTACAACCTTGGCAATTAGTGAAAACCCGTAAATTCACTAAAACCGTTTGGAAACATAGCGCGCCTGACATCACCATTCCAATGGGTTTGGAAGCCACCGATGAATTTTTAATGATGGTTTCTCAATTAACCGGTAAGCCGATTGCTGATGCTTTAACTCGTGAACGCGGCGTGTTAGTGGATATGATGACGGATAGTCATGCTTGGTTACATGGCAAAAAATTCTCTGTTTATGGTGATGCAGACTTTGCTTTAGGCATGACTAAGTTCTTATTAGAATTGGGTGCAGAACCTACTGATGTATTATGCAATCATGCCAATAAACGCTGGAAAAAAGCAGTTGAAGCTATCTGCCAAGCATCGCCTTATGGACAAAACACCCAAGTGCATATTTCTAAAGACTTGTGGCATTTTCGTTCTTTGATGTTTACTAATAAACCTGATTTTATGATTGGTAATTCCTACGGCAAGTTTATTCAACGCGATACGTTGCATAAAGGTAAAGAACATGAAGTGCCTTTAATTCGTATTGGCTTCCCTATCTTTGATCGTCATCACATGCACCGTGATACTACTCTGGGTTATGAAGGGGCGATTTATATGTTAAAAATGTTGGTCAATTCTGTCCTTGAACGCCTTGATGAAGAAACACGCGGCATGGGTACCACTGACTTTAACTACGACTTAGTGCGCTAACTGAAGTCTGGGAGTGCTAGGCTTAAACTTAGCATCGTCGCTAACTGCGAGGTGGCTGAGCTTGACAATCAGCCTCTCCCAGCCGAAGGAAAAAACCCAATGCCAAATGTGATGATTCGTATTAAAGATAATGGTAATCTGTTGTTCTATGTGGCTAAGAAAGACCAAGAAGATGAGATTGCCCATGTTGAGGTGGATACGGAAGAAACTTGGGGTGGTGAAATTGAATTAACTGATGGTTCTAAATATTATATTGAACCGATTTCTCCACGCCCTGCTTTTCCAACCACTTTACGTTTCAAACGTGCCGAGTAATTTTAAGCCTTTTAGGGGGTAGAAGCCTAGAGGGTTTTATTGCTGAGACTTTATTAGGAGTAGAAATCATGGCTTATAAAATTGTGCGTGACATTTGTACTGCTTGTGGTGATTGCGAACCTGTCTGTCCTACCACGTCTATTGTGCCTTTTAAGGGCGTTTATAAAATTGAAGAAAGCACTTGTACTGAGTGTGAAGGTGATCACGACATGCCGCAATGCGTTGATGTGTGCATGGAAGATGATTGCATTATTCCCGCTTAAAAATGCGTGACCCAAGGTGTCACTACTGAGATTCCCACGCAAAGTGTCACTGTCATTAAGTGAGTGACAAAGCACCTCTGGGAGTGCGCTCCCGACCAGCACAAGCGACTGCCGCTATGCTAATCGGGAGATTAGTATTCCCAAAGTTTAGCTAAAAGGTTTAGCTCAATGGCAGTGACGCAAAGCGTGGGAACAAGGGTTTAAGATTTTTTTAGTTGTAACAAGAGGATACCACCATGAGCAACGCCCCTATTTCTGAAGACATCGCGCTGCGCATAGGTCTCGCCGCCCGCGAACTCCCTGATACTGACGTGGCGCGTTTGCTGCGCGTGTTAGATGACGCGGTGGGTTTGCCGCCCAATGCGACGGCATTGGCAAATCTTACCGTTAAAGAACTCAAAGCTGCCGCTGATGGCGAATTTTCTGCTATGGACGCGGTGGTCATTAAAAGTGCCTTGTCTTATCTGAAAGGTGAAAAAGGTGTCAGCAGCGAGCCATTACCTGCATTGGATGCCTATAGTGAAGCTGATATGCCGGGCAGCATCCGTGTTGCTGTTGCCTCTAATAGCGGTGAAATGTTGGATGGGCATTTTGGTTCTTGCAAACGCTTTCTGATTTATCAAGTATCCAAAGATGAAAATCGTTTAATTGAGATTCGCGCTATTAATGATGCTGAAGCGATTGACGACAAAAACGGCTATCGCGCTGCCTTAATCAAAGACTGCCAAATTTTATTTATTGCCTCCATCGGCGGACCTGCTGCGGCTAAAGTAGTGCGCGTGGGTGCGCATCCGATTAAAAAACCTGACATGGGTGAAGCACGTCAAGAAATCGCGGCGTTGCAACAAGCGATTGCCAGCAACGCCGCGCCTTGGTTGGCTAAGGTCATGGGGCAAGCTCCCGAAGAGCGTATTCGCTTTGCGCAAGATCAAGAGGAAGCCGCATGATCGAGGCAGCACGACTGGAGCAAATCAGCCAGCAAGTCGCCGCACAAGCGGTCTTGTCTGATGATACGGTGATGCAGTTGCGGCAGGCTTTTCCAAATATCCATTTTACTTACTGCATGGATGATGATATTGCCAGTGCCGTTAAGCCGGTCTATGAAGACTCGCGCTTTAATTTGTATTTAATTGATTCACGCGAACATTGCTTGCGTTTGACTGATGATAATGAAATCGCCACAGGCGTGGTGGTGGCAGAGGTTGAGGGCGAGTAAAGTCTGGACAAGGCTGAGGCTGAATCGGCGGTCAGCCGCTCCCATGTAAACGAGGTTAAAAAATGGAACAACTGCTGACGAATCCACAACCGATTGCCGAATTGTGCAGCAAAATTAACCCCAAAGACGGCATGAGCGCGCTTGAAGTGGGCTTGAAAAAACTCATGCCCGAGTTAGATTTTCGCGGGCTGCTCACCCGCGGACATTGGCATCGTTTGGGCGGCGTGGTGGATGGACAATACCAGCGCGTCAGCGATAACATCCGCCATTGGGCAGAAGAAGAATCCGGCGGCGATATTGATGAATTGGTGGCGAAATATCAGGACGCGGGTTATTTTGCTACGCAAATGGCGGGGCGCACTCATTATTTAACCGCGCCGGTTGATAAAAATGCCGAAGATTTTATGCAGTTAGAAATTGAAGAATTACAAGAAGCGATTGAACGCCCTTTGATGGACCCAGACTGGTTTCCTGACAGTCTCGAAGAGTTTCTTGATCCGCTGGACATGCCGCGTTTAGAACCCGAACCGATAGGACAGCCGCATTATCAGTTTCGCCGCATTACCCCGATAGCCAAGTTAATCAAAGAAGAGCAAGATAATCGTCAACTGCGTGACGTGCGCCGTTTTTTTCAAGACTGGAACGCCAGTAGTGCGCACAAGGACAGCCATTTTTGCCGCCACTGGGTGCTAGAACTGCGGCAGTACATGGACCGAGACGGTGAATGCCGTCTCAATGCCAAACCCATCAGCACTTTTGCTGAGGATTTACCGGAAATTCCCGCCACCGATAGCTTGCACGGCGCGGCACTCGCCAACGCCATCCACAGCTATGATCGTAAACTCGGTTATCCCTTCGCTTGGTATTTTATCTTGCTCACCCGTAAAGCCGCCAACTACGCGCTGGCAGAGGCGGTGCTGCGTGATCAAGATGGTGAATATGATTATTTACCCAAGCGTGATTTGCAGGTTTTGCAAGCCTGGGAACGGCAACCTTATGGGGTTTAATGCGGGCGGCTCTCTTGGGAGTGGCTAACTTCCAAGTTAGCCAAACGCCGCCTGCGACGGCGCGGCTAAGCTGGAGCTTAGCCACGCCCAGCTAGTGCAAAATTCTTGGCCAACGCGAGCTAATATATTGAAGCTCTTTGGGCGATTGCACGGTCACCAGATAAACCACCTGCTGTTCCTTGTCTTGCGCCATCAAACCTTGCAACATTTGCGTTTCTTGCAATTCAAAATAATGATTCTCGCCTTCTTTGTCTTGTTGTACGTGTCCGCTGGCAGCGATTTGTACCGGACGCGGCTGGAAGGCTTCCCAACGACCCGCGTAAATCGATTCTAGGCTTGCCCAGCCACCAAACGGAAGTTGTCCGACATCTGTCGCTTTGCGTCCCCAAGGGAGGGAACTGTACTGCCCTTGGCGCATTTTCACCGGCAACACAGCTTGCTGCTCACTAAAAAAGGCGTGAATATTGTCGTCAGCTTCTCGGTAGCTCACCCCGTGACACAAGCTGTCGCCGGGGTGAATGCTGTGGCGCAGCATGTATTTCTGTCCTTTTTTCTCCAAATACCCCTCTTCAGTCAGCACCTCAAGACAAGCTCGCGCTTCGTCTGAATCGAGTTTGAAATGGCGTTGCAGGGCTTTAACCTGCGGTGCGCAGTGGTTTTGTAATATCGCCTCCATGACATTTCGGTAGGCGGTGTTAAGGTCTGCGCTGTGAACACGCACGGGTTTGTCCCAAGTGAATAACGGATGCGGTCTTTGAGCGGCGCGTTGAAATGCCATACCTTGACTGAGTCTGAGCTTGTCTTGCAATGACGATTCAACTTGTCGATGCTGCGGTGGCGGCTGCAAAGGCTCAGATTGGGTTTTGATGGTCGGCTGTGCCGCTCCATTGTAATTGGATGGCGGCATTGCAGCCGCCGGTGCCGTCGGTGGCATTGTTGATGGCGCGGGCAATGCGTCAAACCCCAGAGATTGACTCAAACGCGCACGTTGTTCGTGAAGTTGGTGGGACATGGTTTCAATTTCGTCTAAAGTGAAGCTGCGTCTGCGTCCCAATAAACTGGCTATCAAAATAGACAAAGTGCCTAAAATTTCTGCCGCTGCACTGGAAATAAACATGAACGCCACTTTCATTTCATCGGGCGCGGCGCGTAGCAGTTTACCCAAATCAACAAACATGGGATGCACATTAACCCCGCTCACAGAAGCCTGCCCGCTGTCTATTGCCGCGAGTTCTTTAAGCATCTTTTCATGGTGAACCACGGCAGATTGATAATGCTGATGTTTAGCAATAGCTGCCTGCCAAGGCGCGGCTTCCGCTTGCACTGCTTGTAATTGTCCGCACCAACGCGCCGCCAAAGTTTTGTACGGGCGACCCTTGCTATCGGTTTTAGGCGAACAATCAGGGTGGGCATAAGCAGACATTGCAGAGTGTATGCTTTTCTCTTGCGCTTCAATAGCTTGCAATTTACCCTTAGCCTCTTCCACAACACTGCTATCCGCATAGCGACTTAAGTCTTCAACTCTGCGTGCAGCATTATCAACAGAGATTTTAATGCTTTGATATTGATTGCTTTGCAGCATGGCGGCGGTTTCTAGTTTGTTCTGCACGGTTGACATAAAGCCAAAAAATGCCATAAAACTCAAAGCAGTCAGTATTAAATAAGCAAATGCAACCACTACCGACAACACCCGCGCTGTAAACAGATGCAAAGACCACAGAGCAAGCGCGGCTAATAAAGCGATATTCTTGAATAAATCCAAGCCTAAGCCCATACCGCCCCAAGCTGCCTGGTCGGATAGCTGACTGCTAAAAGACGTGTAAAGCAAAAAAGAACAGTACAGGCTGATAGCGATTAAAAACAAGCCGATGATGCTGATCAAGCGGCGTAAAGTGCTGGTGTTGGTCATGCTAGATTCCTCCTAATCTTCGGTTATCCCGCGCCCTGCCAATTTGCCAGTATGCGCGTCACATAATTCTCAGTTTCGGCAATGCGCGGGATGCGTCCTAACTTTGCCACCCGAGTAGGTCCCGCGTTATAAGCCGCGAGGGCTAAATCCACTGACTTAAAACGCCGCAACTGATGGGCAAAATATTTCGCGCCGCAGTCGAGATTTTTAGCTGCGTCAAAGCGTTCTGCTGCTTGCAAGCCACAGCTTTGCAACGCCGTAGCGGGCATTAACTGAGTCAAACCAGCCGCGCCACGCGGCGATACAGCATTCGGATTCCAGGCTGATTCCTGCGTAATTAAAGCGCGAAATAAGCCGGGGTCTATGCCGTGACGTTGTGCAGTCGCGTCGGCAAGGGTGCGCAAGTAGGCTGTGCTATTAGTCTCTTCTAAGGGCAAATTGACCAATTGAGCAAGGCGTAAGAAGCTTTGTTGCGGGGTGTTCCAATGCAGGTAAAAACGGATGCCGCGTTCCTCTTTAGAAACGCTCAAGCCAACAAAAACCCAAGATACAAACAACAAAGGCAAACTGAGGCTAATGATTAACAGCAGTATTTTCCAATGGCATAAACATTGGTGAACGGTGCTTAATAGGGTTTTTAACAACCAACGACTGATGTTCAAGCATTGCCGAACCCAGCGAGGTTGTTGAAATGAGTGTGCTGTAGTGACAAATGACATAGTTATATCTCCAAATCAAAAACTGTATTTTTATACAGTATTTTAATAGGGGATATTCTTTTTGCAAGTCTAAAACTGTATTTTTATACAGTTATTTGATGAGCTGAAAATATCAACATTCTCGAAAGCCCTGTTGCCGCCAAGCTTCATACAGTATCACGGCAGTCGCATTAGACAGATTTAAGCTACGGCTATTGGGCAACATAGGAATACGAATCACCTGCTCAGGCGGTAGCCCATCTCGAATCTCGGCGGGCAAACCGCGGGTTTCAGGACCGAATAAAAACACATCACCCGCACGATAAGACGGTTCGTCGTAACGACACGCACCTTTCGTAGAACAGGCAAAAATTCGCTGTTCAGAGACCTGCCGCTGGAATTGGGCAAAATCCTCATGTTCTTGCACATTAGCCCATTCGTGATAATCCAACCCGGCACGGCGCAGGCGTTTATCCTCCAAGACAAACCCCAAAGGATGGATTAAATGCAGTTGAATACCGGTATTCGCGCACAAGCGAATAATATTGCCGGTATTGGGTGGGATTTCAGGTTGATACAGTGCGCAGTGGAACATTATGGATATGCCGTATGGATATGCCGTTGTTGATAATTGAAAACCCGCTAAGTCTGTCAGTCATTGATTTTGCCATGAGCAAAAAGGTTTTTTGGGTTTTCAGTTGGTGACAGCTTACGCGGTGGGTGCTTGCGAGCGAAAGCCTTTGCGTAATATGAGTCATTATGTATTTTAAAGCTTATTGTTTTGTTTATTAGCGAGTATAAACTGTGGGATAAGTTTTTTTTAATAACTTTTTCAAAATCTTAGCAAAGACTAGCTGTTTGTATATCAGGTGTATGAATGGTTAACTAAGGGTGGATACGTTCAGCTCATTTAAGACATTAAGCTGTTGCCATCCAGTAATGCAGCAGTTTTCCTACAAGTTATCCTACAGCTTATTCCCCTGTTATACCCAAGCATAAAGCTCTTAAAAATAAAACGCTAAAGACGCTAAAGGCGCAAGCGTTTTAACGCGCTCGCGCCGTTTGCGGATTTTCGATGCGGGTGATCTGCCAAGCAAGGTTACTGCGGCTTTTGAAAATACACCCGCAATGACAAACTAAAACGCGGCTTGCTGCCGATGTTGCTGGCGTTGACGCGCTCAATCACTACCCATTTATTAAAATACAAAATATACAAAAATTGCTGAAAGGTAGCGGGGCTAAAATCAGCCATTACTTCCGCGCTGACCATCCATAAACCAGTCAATTTTGGCATTTCCACCGCGTTTTCTACTTTCACTCGCGGATTTTCCAGCTTCGCGTGCTTGGTACGCAAATCCAGCCAACTCTGCACATCGGCTTCTGCTAAACCTTTGGTGTTGGCGCGCCAAAATTTTTCTTCAAAAAATATTTTCATCTGATTAATCTGCCGCATTCGCTCTGACCACTGGGTTTGACTGACCACCCCTTGTAAACGTGCTAGATGCGTTTGCTTGCTGGCATATTCCTCGACCAAGCTCTGCCGCCGTTCATCAAGCAACATCAAACCATAGCTGGCTAAAATCGCTAGAATGAGCCATACGCCAACGCGCAGGCGGGTATTTTGTTTTAGTTCTGAAAGAAGTGCGTTATTCATAGTAGAATTGGTGTCGAACCCTTTATTGCAGAATATTTCATCATGCAGATATTAATTGTCAAAATGTCTTCGCTGGGCGATGTCATCCATACCCTGCCCGCCCTCAGCGATGCGCAAGCCCATTATCCCGAAATCCGTTTTGACTGGGTAGTAGAAGATGCGTTTTGTGAAATTCCAAGTTGGCACTCGGCGGTTAGCGAAGTGTTGCCGATTAATTTGCGCAAATGGCGCAAACGCCCTTTTCGCGCTTGGCGCAACGGTGAATGGGGACGTTTTCGCACGCTTTTGCGCGAAAAATATTATGAAAAAATCATTGATGCGCAAGGCTTAATGAAGAGTGCTTTTGTCGCTTATCAGGCGCGTGGCACGCGGGTAGGCTTGGATAAACACTCAGCGCGTGAAGGCTGGGCAAGTGTGGTTTATCAACATAAAATCGCCGTGCCAAGCGAACAACATGCGGTTGAGCGGCTGCGCCAATTATTTGCGCAAGTCCTGTTTTATCCGCGCCCTAATACGCCGCCTGACTACGGGCTGAAAAATTATACCTTGACCACCCTCATGCCGTCGCGCCCGACTTTGATTTTTTTACACGGTACCACCTGGCAAAGCAAGCATTGGCCGCTCTCTTTTTGGCAGGGCTTGGCAGAACAAGCCGCGCAAACGGGCTTTGCGGTGCGCCTACCTTGGGGCAATGAGGTGGAGTATGAACGCGCCCAGCGCATTGCGGCGGTTCATGCGGATGTGAGCGTCATGCCCGCGAGTAATTTGCAGGGCTTGGCGGCGGAACTCACCACTGCGGTTGCAGCGGTTGGCGTGGATACCGGTCTGGCACATCTCGCCGCCGCGCTGAATGTGCCTTGTTTGACGCTCTATGGGGCTACTCGTGCAGATTTAACCGGTACTTATGGCGCACGTCAGGCGCGTTTGTGTAGTCAATTTCCATGCGCCCCTTGTTTGCAAAAAAAATGTACTTACAGCGGTACTTCTGCGGTATTTCCCGCCTGCTTTGCGGAACTCCATGTACAGCGCGTGTGGGAGGCTTTGTTGGATTTGTTGGCGGGCAAAAAATTTGACGGTTGCTAATGAAATACTCAATTTCTTAGAGACTAATGGAAAATCCGTATGATTGGACGTTTACGCGGTAAATTGCTTGAAAAACAAGCACCTTGGTTGGTTTTAGACGTGCAGGGCGTGGGCTATGAACTAGAAGCCCCGATGTCAACTTTTTACAAGCTCCCCGAATTAAATACTGAAGTCAACTTATTTACCCACCTCAGTGTGCGAGAAGATGCACATTTGTTGTACGGCTTTTTTACTGAGCATGAGCGCAAATTTTTCCGCGCACTGTTAAAGGTCAATGGCGTGGGAGCAAAATTAGCCTTGGCGATTTTGTCGAGTATCGAACAAGCCGATTTCGCGCACTGCATCAATGCCGGCGACACGGCGCGTCTGGTACGCTTGCCGGGGGTGGGCAAAAAAACTGCCGAGCGTTTGATTGTGGAAATGAAAGACCGCTTGGCGGAGTGGGACAATAACAGCGTCTCTATGGGAGATTTAAGCGTGGGCGCTGAGGCTGTGCGCGTTGTGCATGTCACCAGCCCGCTTGAAGATGCGGTCAGTGCTTTGATCGCACTAGGTTACAAGCCGCAAGAAGCCAGCAAATGGGTTAAAAGCGTGGCACAAGAGGGGGTGAGCAGCGAGGATTTAATTCGTCAAGCTTTGGCAACGAGTAGCAAACATTAGGGATGACCAGAAAATATACTCATAGCTGCCAGAAACTGCATTTTTTCTTGAACAATGTTCATCTAACTACTTGGATTTTAAGTACTTAAAAATAGCCCAAGCGTCAAGTTTCAGGCGCAGTACAATGCCCGAAAGTAGGCGGGCGTTCGGCTATTTCGGCTATTATTGAAGACCCATTCTTAGCGCCCGCGAGACTTTGGCACTGTATCGCGTATTTTCAGGTGTCTTTGTGCTGCCAACTTAAGGCTTGAGCGTATAAGGCATTTTTTGGTAATCCGCTGATTTGGCTGGCTAAACGGCTGGCTTGTTTGATGGGCAGTTCAGCCAGCAACAGGCGCAACACCTGCTCGGCTTGCGCGTCTAATTCGCGCTCTTTGCTTGCTCCTGCCAATAACACAACAAATTCGCCTTTGCGATATTCGGCTTTGCTATTTAACCAAGCCTGCAATTCTTCTAAAGAACCCCGCTTGATGGTTTCAAACACTTTACTGAGTTCTTTGGCTAACGCGGCTTCGCGCTGCGCACCAAAAACTTGGCATAAATCCGCTAAACAATCTTGGATACGGTGCGGTGCTTCGTAAAAAACTAGGGTGTGTTCAAGGTCCGTGTGTTTTTGCAAAAGCTGCTGGCGCGCATGACTTTTAGACGGCAAAAAACCGAGAAAACTAAATTGATCGGCAGCAAAACCGGCAGCAGAAAGCGCGGTAATCAGCGCACTAGGACCCGGTATTGGGCTGACGGGAATCTGTTGTTGATGCGCAGCACTGACTAAGCGTGCGCCGGGGTCACTGATCAGTGGTGTACCCGCGTCACTAATCAGGGCAATGTCTTCGCCCGCCTGTAAACGCTGTAGCAACTGCTGAGTGACTGCCTGCTCATTGTGTTCATGCAGGGCTTGCAAAGGCGTGTGGATCGCAAAGTGATTAAGTAGCTGGCGACTGTGGCGGGTGTCTTCGGCAGCAATCAGTGCGACTTGTTGCAAAGTGCTTTGTGCGCGGGGCGAAAAGTCTTGCAAATTGCCAATCGGTGTGGCGACAACATAGAGTGTGCCTGTTTGCATTATGCTTATATTTTTGCGAGGCGTTTAGTGGATTTGCGCTGCTTCTATCTGTTCATAAAGGACATGCGTATCAAAATGTTCTGCGTAGCGTTCCACCCACTCAAGGGCAGCTTCTTCTTCGCTTAAGCAACAGCCTTCGGCGCGTCTTTTCTGGCGGTAGAGTTCGATTTGGCAAAGCTGTTCAACCATGCGCCCTTTGAAAGCATCTTCTTCGCTAATAAATACCACGCCTGTTTCAAAATATCCCAGACGTTTGCGTGACCAAACCACTTTAACGAGTGCTTCAAAGATCGGCTTAATCAAAGGTAAACGTATTTTTATCAAGGTATTAGGTGGCCAACAGCTGGTACAGATAAAAGCCAAACCACCGATGCTAAGGCTTTTAGAAGCATGTTGTTGTGCGGGTTCTTTAACTTCCCAGACTTCCACCGGAATTTCGCTGGGATGGCGGTAAAATTTTCGATGTTGTTGCATGGTTTACTCCTTAAACTTCATTGCGATTAAACGACATCGCAATATCCTTGCGTAAAAGCAGTCATCTAGTCAAAGCGGTGCGCGCTCAAATCAGCATATTCTGTTCCATGCCGATAATTGTTCGCTGAGGGTATATGCTATAAAGCCCGCCTCAAGCACTTGTGGCGGGTATGCGTGATAATGACGCGAAAAACTAAGGATTATCGACCACAGAATGCATAAAATTTAACTGCATAACGCGCTCTAAAATGGATGCCAGTAGTTCATATTTATCACTGAGTAAATCGCGTTCTTCCAGGCGCCATTGTTGTTGCGCGTTAATTAATTTCTGTCGCGCTTCGCCTTGCAAACTTTGGTGATAACTCTGGTATATTTGGTTTAGCAAGTGGTCAGCCACTTGTAATTCAGAATGCTGACAAATGGTCTGTTCGGTGGGATTGAGTTTGGCATTTGGTGTGTCACACCAGCTCGGCTTGCAAGCTTCAGCAAACCCATTGGTGGTTGCCAAACTTGCCCCTAGTAAGAGACATAAAAACAGGGTTTTCATAAAGTTAGGTATCTCCCTGTAAGGTGGTTGAAAGTTGTTACGCTGCTTTCCTGAGGCATCGTCAGGACGGCGTGCATCTTAAACCAATTTCGAAAAAATGCAATTATTGATGTGAGTAATTATGCAATTCAAATACAAAGCCATGAATCAATCGGGACGTATGGTGTCCGGTGAGTTGCAAGCGGATAATCCAGAAGATTTAGAAGCCCGCTTGCAGCGTTTAGAACTGGATTTAATCAATTACCGCACGCAACGTAGCAAAGGTGAGAGTAAATTTAAGTTAAATTTTGGTAAAAATTACGTCACCCGCGAAGAAACCATTACTTTCTGCATTTATATGGAGCAGTTATTAGGTGCGGGCGTGCCACTCCTGCAAGGCTTGCAAGATATGCGCGACAGCCTTGATCCTTCACGTTTCAAAGATACAGTGACTTCTTTAATTGAAGATGTGCAGGCAGGCAAGCAACTCTCTTATGGAATGCAGCGTTTTCCTGATGTATTTGATACCGTATTTGTGAGTTTAATTCATGTCGGCGAAGAAAGCGGTGAACTGAGCAAAGTATTTAGCCATTTATCAGAATCCTTAAAATGGCAAGATGAAATTATTTCACAAACGAAAAAGCTGCTCATGTATCCCAGCTTTGCGGCTGCCACGATTTTTGGCATGTTATTTTTTATGATGATTTTTTTAGTGCCAGAAGCCAAACAATTTATGCTTAATATGATTGGTGAAATACCTTTAGAAACTAAAATTTTAATTGCTATTTCTGATTTTGTGGTGGCTTACTGGATGCCTATACTAATAACGCCTTTTCTACTCATTATTGGGTTGTGGGGAGCGATGCGTGTCAGTTATCGAGTACATCTTTATATGGATAGAATTAAACTGCGCCTCTGGATTGTCGGACCTATTTTAGAAAAAATTATTTTGGCACGTTTTGCCAGCTTTTTTTCTTTAATGTATAGCTCAGGTATTACGGTCATGGACAGTTTAACTATTTTACAAAAAACCGCAGGCAATCTTGCTATTGAAAAAGCGTTAGAAGAAGTGCGACAGCGTATTGCTGATGGCAGCAGCATTAGCCAAAGTTTTACTGACGTAAAATTATTCCCGCCTTTAGTGCTGCGTATGTTGAGTATTGGCGAAAATACCGGCGCATTGGATAAGTCTTTGAATAATGTTAGTTATTTCTATGATCGGGAAGTCAAAGAATCGATTGGTAAATTGCAGGCGATGATTGAACCGCTGATGATTATTATTCTCGGTGTCATTATGGCGGCGATGATTGTTTCTATTTTAGGACCCATTTACGATGTCGCTATTGAAAATGCTAACAACAATTAACTGTGTCCTTTCAGCATTTAGCTGCTGTCTTTAAACCTGACAGGTTGTTAAAACCTGTCAGGTTGTTTGATTTTACAAAGGCTTAAACTTTGCCAGCAAAACCGGCAACAGGCTTAAATTGGCAATCAATGCCATGAGCATGGCTAAACCTGTGAACAAACCGAAATAAATGGTGGGAATGAAATTTGACAGGGCGAGAATGGAAAAGCCCAGCGTCACCGTGATGGAGGTGTAATAAATCGCTCGCCCAACGCTGCCGTGACAGCGTTGCACCGCTCCCCAATAATCTCGATCTTGGGCAAATTCTTGTTTGAAACGATGCACATAGTGGATGGTGTTATCCACGCCGATGCCGATGGTGATGGCGGCAATGGTGATGGTCATAATATCCAGCGGAATGCCCAGCCAGCCCATTAAGCCTAAAATCATGCCCGCCGCAACGACTGTCGGCATTACGCCAATCAGGGCTAGAGATAGAGAACGGAACAATGCCCAGAGCATGAGCGTGATGGCGAGAAATACCGCGCTTAAGGTGAGAATTTGTGATTGAAACAGGCTTTGTAACACGTTGTTATATAAAACCAACATGCCCGACAAATGCACTTGTTGGGGTTCTAAGCCGAGTTTGTGAATTAAATCATGATGAATTTTTTTTAATAATTCATCACGCAGTAAATTCTTGTCAGAATCAATCACGCGCACCGAAAAACGGACTTGGTTGCCGTCATCAGACAGGTAGGGATCAAATAAAACTTCTTTAATATCGGGCGGCAGTTTTTCGTACATGACGGCTAAGGAAAAGTTGTCCATTTCTTTGCCTTCATTAAGCAGTGTAATCATTTCCATGGTGGTTGCCATGGATTGTACTTTACCGGTTTCGGGCAGGCTGTCTAGGTATTGATGAACTTCTTTCACTTTTTCTAGTTGAAAGATGTTGTACCAATAACTGCTTCCACTTAAACCGCCAGATTGCTCGGTGTTTAATTCATCGGCAAATAAATCGGCGAACAGGTCATCTTCTTCAGCAGCGGCTTGGGGTTCGGGCGTTGCGCTGTCTGCTTGACGCGATGCAAGGTGACTTTGACTGGGTTCAAGGATAATGTCTAGCGGTGTTGTACCGCCCAGTTTTTTGTCAATTAACAACATGCCTTGATGAATGTCCGTCGATTCTTTGAAGTAGTCAATGAAACGGTTTTCTACAGTGAGTTTGCTGATGCCAATCACGCTAAAAATAATCAGTAAAAAATAAAAAATCAGGGTGGGAATGCTGAAGCGTTGAATGCCTTTGGCGAGTGATTGGGTGAGGCTGGCGGTGATGTCGTGTGTACCAAAAACAGGTTTTCCGGGCGCGCTGTTAATTAATAGCGCGGGCAGCATGAGAAAGGCTAAAACAAAGGCGAAGCCAACCCCGACCACCATCATCCAGCCAAAATCAATCACTGGACGAATGCCGCTAATCAGTAATGAGGCAAAGGCAACCATCGTGGTAACGGTAGTGTAAAAAGAGGGTGCCAGTTTGCTGCTCATGGTTTCGCGTAGCATGTCCCCCTGTTTGGCGTTGGGATCAGCGGCGTGCAGCTCTTGATGGCGCACAATCAAATGTACGGTCAGGGATAAGGTGATAATCAGTAACAAGGAAATGAAATTGGAGGAAACAATGGTGACTTTCCATTCCATGAAGCCTAGAAAACCCACCATGCTAATCACCACAGCAGCGCAAATAAGCAGGGGAACTAGCACCCAGCGTATGCGTTGAAAGGCGACAGCCAGTAGCACGATGATGAACAGCGTGACCCCTAGCCCAAAGGTTTTGATGTCGTTATCAATGAAGTTGATCATGTCGGCGGCGATCATGGGTACGCCGCCGATATGTATATCAGCTTTGTCTTGATAAGTACTTAAAATTTCTCGTGATTTTTTAATATCGGCTTGCACCTGTTGTTGCAGCTTGCTGTTAAACCGCTTGATTTGCTGGGATAATTTTGCCACCTGCGCTTGCTGTTCAGCGGTCAGCGGCGATTCTAGGTCTTTTGCCCAGTATTCATCACGTTGTTTAAGCAGATTGAGGTATGCCGGGTCCTGCTTAAAATAGACCAGCAGGGCGGTGGTTTTGCCGCCTGGACTGGTGAGCAAACTGCGATACAGCGGGCTGTTGGTAAATTCTTTGCGCGCCAGTTCTAGATCGGTATCGGGCATTTCTAGGCTGCGAATGCCGTCTTGGATGTCAGATAAGGTCATCGGTGGGCTTTGGATCAGCGGTACGTCAAGGATTGAGGTGACCGATTTAACCCGATCCAGTTTAAGAAATTCCGCCCGCAAGTTTTGCAAATCGGCTATCACAGGCTTGGAAAATAAATCAGCGTTCGGTGAATAGGTGATAATGAGAAAATCATCTGAGCCGTAACGCGCCCGCAGAGCGCGGTAATAACGCAAGTCTTTGTCATTTTCTAGCACCAGCGAATCGGCTGAGGCATCGAGTTCAAAGTTTTGCGCATAATAGAGTGCGCCGATTAATGCGGCGAGTACCAGTAGCCCGACTAAGGCGGGGGTTTTGAAGACCAAACGCTCGTAGAGGGTCGAAAAAAAGGCTTGCATGGGAGATATTCCGTGTTGGTTGAAGGGAGAAGTCGTCGTTTTAAGTGCCATAGGATCGCTTTTTTTAGACAGAATTAACAGGATTTTTAGAATCTCATATTACCCGCTACTTGTGCTAGTTGAGAGACCCGCCTCCTAAAATAGCGGTAAATTTGCTAAGTTTATGGACAAGATTTTTAGCCTTAACTGGCAGATTTTTATACTAAAAAAATCGTTGCCAGTCCTAAAAAAGCAAAAAAACCCACTACATCGGTGACTGTGGTCAGCACCACGCCGCCCGCCAGTGCGGGATCAATTTTTAAGCGTTTGAGCAATAGCGGGATGAAAGTGCCAGACAAGGCGGCGAATAACAAATTAATCACAATGGCTGCGGCGATAATCAGTCCCAACATAAAATCACCAAACCATAAGTAGGCGACCCCGCCGACCACCAGCGACCAACTGAGACCATTGATAAAACCTACTGCCAGTTCTTTGCGCATCAACCAGACGCTATTAGAATCCATTACTTTGCCAAGTGCCATGCCGCGAATCATCACAGTTAAAGTTTGTGTGCCAGCAATGCCGCCCATGCTGGCAACAATGGGCATTAAAACCGCTAACGCGACGATTTGTTCGAGTGTCGCTTCAAATAGTCCAATCACCCACGCCGCGAGAAAAGCCGTAGCGAGATTAACGCCTAACCAGAGGGCGCGTCGTTTGGCGGTCAAAAAAGTCGGGGCAAAAATATCATCGTCTTCGTCCAAACCAGCGCGGCTCATCAGCACATGCTCGGCTTCGTCGCGGATTACATCAACAATATCATCAATGGTGATACGCCCTAGCAAATAGCCCGCGTTATTCACCACTGGCGCAGACACCCAATCGCGCTGCTCAAATAAATTCGCTACACCATGCGCACTCATTTCAGGCGGAATAGGTTCTATGTCGGTGGACATCACGTCTATGACTTTTAAGTCGGGGCTGTGCGTCAACAAACGGCTTAAAAATAAGCCGCCTTTGAAATGATTTTCTCGATCAATGACCAATAGCATGTCTGTTTTATCCGGTAATTCGGTGTGCAAACGTAAATAACGAAACACCGTTTCCAGCGTCACGTCGGCACGCACGGTCAGCAAATTGGTATCCATTAAGCCGCCCGCCGTGTCCCAAGAATAAGACAAGACCTGTTCAATGCGAGTGCGGCGTTGCTCGTCCATTGCCGCCAGCACGTCATCCGCCAGTTTGTTGGGCATATCTTGCAACATGTCGGCGGCATCATCTGCGTCTAAGGTAGCCGTAATTTCAGCCACCTTATGTGGATCCATATCTTGCAATAAACTGAGTCGCACATCACCTTCAGCATACGCCAACACATTTTCAAATGCCGCATCTGTGCGCAACAGATTCCATACTTGGGCACGTTTATCGAGCGGCAAGGATTCCAAAAAATCTGCCACATGCGCAGAATGCAAAACAGCTAATTCCTCGGTTAATTGTTGGAGATTTTGCTCATCAATTAATTGATGAAGGCGATTGAGAGTGTCTTTTTCTAATACAGTCATGGCATTTTCCTCTGCGTTTTTGTTTTTTGTGTGTTTTTTGAGCCAAACTGCGCATCATAACAGTAGGGTTGAAATTTTGTGAATGTTAGAATGTGGGTAATTTTCGTTTTCACAGTAACAACAATGGACTAATAAGCATGAGCGATACAGAAAAACCCCAAAAAACCAGTTTCATTTCCCGTTTGGGGAAAACTCTAAACACCGATGTCGGCGAACTATTTAAGGGTAACTCCGCGGAGGAGGGCAATGACAACAACGAGACTCAAGACAAGCCCAGCAGCAGCGGCTTTTTCGCACGCCTCAAACAGGGCTTAAACCGTACCCGCGCTGGCTTAACCTCAGGTTTGGTTAAATTGGGTTTAGCCCGCAGAAAAATTGACGATGACGTATTAGAAGAAATTGAAACCCTGCTGCTGACCGCGGATATTGGCATAGACGCGACGCAAGAGATTATTGCCGATTTAGAATTGCGCGTGAAAAAATCCCAATTAGAAGATGCCAACGCCTTATTTGATGCGCTGCACGAAGACATGAGCCGCCTACTCCAACCCGTTGCCCAACCGTTAGACATCCCCAGCGGCAGCGATAAGCCCTTTGTTATTCTAATGGTTGGCATGAATGGCGCGGGCAAAACCACCACCATCGGCAAATTAGCCAAACGCTTCCAAGGGCAAGGACGTTCGGTCATGTTAGCGGCCGGCGATACCTTCCGCGCCGCTGCCGTAGAACAGCTTAAAGTCTGGGGCGAGCGCAACAATGTACCTGTAGTAGCCCAACATACAGGGGCAGATTCCGCTTCGGTCATTTTTGACGCACTGCAATCTGCCAGCGCGAAAAAGATTGACATATTAATCGCAGACACGGCTGGACGCTTGCACACTCAAGGTAATTTGATGACAGAATTAGAAAAAGTCGAGCGCGTGATTAAAAAAATCGATCCCCAAGCCCCGCATGAAACCATGATTATTGTGGATGCCTCAATCGGACAAAATGCCCTTAATCAGGTACAACAATTCAATAAATCCATAGGCTTAAGCGGTATTACCGTGACCAAACTTGACGGCACCGCAAAAGGCGGGATTTTGTTCGCCATTGCCAAACAAACCAATATTCCCATTCGCTTTATCGGCATCGGTGAGCGTATTGATGACTTACGTGTATTTGAAGCCGAACAATTTGTTCAAGCCCTACTGAGTCGAGAGGAACTAAATCGGGAGGAATAGGCTAAGGCTAAGTTAAAAATATACCGTGCGCAATACAGCTTCTAGCGAGTATTGAGTATAAATTTCGCGCAGAAACGCAAGAACACAAAGTTTTTTTCGAGTCTCTCCAGCAGGTTATTGCGCGAAAAACTTCCTAACTGATCAAAAAAACCGCCACAGTCCAACAAATAAAGCGTTAAAAAGCAAAGGATTAGTAACAAGAGGCAAGCGAGGAA
>CAZOSP010000049.1:0-27113 GCA_964582525.1 uncultured Thiomargarita sp.
CGGCGGGGAGGGTAATTTTCTTGGCATGGTTGTCTGACCTGTTTCGTTTTAGGGGCAACTATGGGCTATTTTAACAGGGTTTTGATGCGGGCGGGAACTGCTGATGTATCGCCGGATTTATTGCAGGAATTGCTCAGTAAAAATAACTAAAAATGACCCTAGTAGCCTGTCCGACAATATAAAGATTTTAGTATTCAATATGTTATCGCTATCATTTATTATTTGAATGCCCATATCAGCAAAATAAATAGATAATGATTTCAATTTGTTACTGAAATCGGTGTGTTTTTTGAATATTGATGACCGTCAACTAATTTTATAACATCTTGTTTATTATTGATTTAATTCTCGGACAGGCTCCTAGACCCTACTGGGCATTTTGTACAACGTAAACCTTTTAGGAGGCTGTCTGAGAATTCGGCAGCGTGCCATCTATCGTGCGTGCGCGACTTGAGGGCAGTAGGGTTTGCGCCACGTCTTTTGGTGGCGCGAACGCGAATGCTCGGTAGCGTGCTATCATCCCGCGTGCGCGACGAAAAGATGCTTGGATTAAAGTCAATGTTACCATGCCAGAATATCATCCCGCGTGCGCGACGAAAAGAGGTCGCGCACCCTACCGGGCTGAGCAGGCACTTGCGTCAAGTTCAGGTTAATTTTAAGGACATAAAACATGTGAGAAAAACCTTTGGCTTTGTCTTCTTCTAGATTAGAGACCAATAAAATAGCCCGTTCTTTGTCAATGTTGAGTGTTTTTTTCAATAGACTATATTTTTCTATTGAATCACAAAATTCTCCTGTTTTGCATTCAATCCATAAAGGCTTGCCATCGACTAAGAAAAATAAATCTAATTCACGTTGTTCTTTATTTTGAAAGATAATTTCAAAACCGCGTAAATAAGAAAATTTTATTTGTTTTTCGGAAAATAAACTGACAACTTTCATAAAAGAATACCATTCTAACCAATCACCGCTAAAGAATTTACGGATATTACGTTCTTTATTTAAAATCAACAAGACTTTGTTTTGTTTGGTATGAATATACTTTGCAACAAAAGCATAGTCATACAATGTTTGACAGAATTTTTTAACACGCTTGGCTTCTTCGCTGTCATCAGGTAAGGGGTAAGAGGCTTTATCAAAGCCTTTACGGATTGTCCAGTTAATTTTATCCAATATGGGCTTAAATGCCGTGAAATTATCGCCTAACAACACAGCAACTTCATCAAAATAACCAGAAATATCAATTGCGCGTTCATTGATTTTAGCTTCAATATGGCGTTGCTTAAACCAGTCAAGTACGCCTTGCGTGTTTTGTAATTCGGGTGCATCATCCATATTAGCAAAAGCATAGCCCGGTTCTGTTTGGTTTGCGCTTTGTTGCGTTTGAGGTTGCTTGATTTGTCCACTTAAGCGTTGATTTTCAACGCTTATTTCGGCTAATTTAGTGCGCATTCCTTTGATGTGTTTCTTGAGTTTACTATTATCCTCTTGAACCGTTTTTTTCTCGGCAAGTAGATTGGCTAATGTCATTAGCGTGTCTTGTACTGTTGTCTTGGCTTGACAAGAAGGACAAGTTGCCATTCGTCCTAGATATTGATTGGGTAGTTCTTTAAGATAATCGCATTCTTTACATCTGAAAATTGCCATGTATTTTCTCTCTATTTAAGTGGATGTATTCTTGGCTGTACTTCTGACGTTAAAGTTGGTAAGTGTTCTCGGTAGCGTGCTATCATCCCGCGTGCGCGACGAAAAGATGTCGCGCACCCTACCGGGCTTTATCAGATTTGATGCAAATGCTTGAGGGCAGTAGGGTTTGCGCCACGTCTTTTGGTGGCGCGAACGCTACCGGGCTTTATCAGATTTGATGCAAATGCTTGAGGGCAGTAGGGTTTGCGCCACGTCTTTTGGTGGCGCGAACGCGAATGCTGCGCGGGCAAGTTTGAATCTGCAAGATTATTGAAAAGGATAACATTATGTGCGGAATTTGCGGAGAAATTCGATTTGACAATCAACAACCTAATTTAGAAGCAATAGCTAAAATGAACGCGGTGCTAGTGCCGCGTGGTCCTGATGGCGGCGGCGTGTTCCAAATGAATCGGTTGGCGGTGGGGCATCGCCGCTTGCGCATTATGGATTTGAGCGAACACGCACAGCAGCCAATGCTGGATAACGATTTAGGCCTCGGCATTGTGTATAACGGCGCGATCTATAATTACCCAGAGTTACGCAAGGCATTGCAGCAAAAAGGCTATCGCTTTTTCTCGCACGGCGATACTGAGGTGATATTAAAAGCCTACGCCGAATGGGGCATGAACTGTGTGGATCATTTCAAGGGCATGTTCGCTTTTTGCCTGTGGGAACGCGATAGCGGGCGGGTCTTTATGGCGCGGGATCGACTGGGCATTAAGCCGCTTTATTACACGCTATCGCCCAAGGCTTTGCGCTTTGCTTCGAGCTTGCCGGCGCTGTTGGCGGGTGGCGATATTGACACCGCTATCGATCCGGTCGCATTGCACCATTATCTGCATTTTCACGCTGTTGTGCCTGCCCCCCACACGATTTTGCAGGGTGTGCGCAAACTGCCGCCCGCCAGCATTTTAAGCATTACACCGGAAGGCGCACACGAGCAAAAAAGCTATTGGCAGCCGCTTTACGAAACCCGCAGCGAGGAACAAAACTACCATTTTGAAGACTGGAAAGCAGTCGTGCTAGACAGCTTACGCGCTGCGGTGAAACGCCGTTTAGTCGCAGATGTGCCGGTTGGTGTGCTGCTGTCTGGCGGCTTGGATTCCAGCCTAGTGGTCGGCTTGTTGGCAGAATTAGGGCAGACCGGCATTAATACTTTTTCCGTAGGCTTTGAAACTGTTGGCGATGAAAAGGGCGATGAATTTCAATATTCAGACATTATTGCGCAACATTACGCCACTGATCACCACAAGCTGTTTGTCGATTCTGCCAAGCTGCTGCCCTCGCTGCAAGACTGTGTGCGGGCTATGAGCGAGCCGATGGTGAGCCATGACGTGATCGGTTTTTATTTGCTATCACAACAGGTTGCGCAACATGTTAAGGTCGTACAAAGCGGGCAAGGCGCAGATGAAGTGTTTGCTGGTTATCATTGGTATCCGCCACTGATGGACAGCCGCGATCCGGTCAATGATTACGCCAAAGTATTTTTTGATCGCGAGCAAAACGAATTTGCGCAGATGGTGCATCCGCGTTTTGTCAGCGAAGATTTTAGCCGTCAATTTGTTGCCGAACATTTTGCCCGCGCCGGTGCGGAACAGCCGATTGACAAGGCGTTGCGTTTGGATTCCAACATTATGTTGGTCGATGATCCGGTCAAGCGTGTGGACAACATGACCATGGCGTGGGGTTTAGAAGCGCGTGTGCCGTTTTTGGATCACGAGCTTGTAGAATTAGCGGCGCGTGTGCCCGCCCGTTTTAAAGTCCCTGAAGGCGGTAAATATGTGTTGAAAGAAGCAGCGCGGCAAGTTATTCCGGCGGCTGTTATTGACCGTCCCAAAGGCTATTTTCCGGTGCCTGCCTTGAAGTATATTCAAGGCGAGTATTTGGATTTTGTGCAAAGCATTCTGTATCAGCCACGCGCCAGACAGCGCGAGTTATTTCAACGCAGTCATGTGGATATGCTCCTTAAAGACCCGCAGTCGCACATCACCCCGTTACGCGGCTCAAAGCTGTGGCAAGTCGCGCTGCTGGAGTTTTGGCTACAAACGCATGGGATTTAAGCCTTTTAACAGTAAGCGTTCAGACTCCTACTCTCGATTAGCAGTAGGGTTTGCGCCACGTCCTCGTTCCCAAGTGCCACTTGGAAACGAGGCGCGAACGCGAATGCTCGGCAACGCGCCATTATCCCGCGTGTGCGACGAAAAGATGTCGCACACCCTACGATCGTTCAAAAACCACAGGAGACACACAATGGATATGCAGCATGCCTTGCGCACAGTTGTTGACGGACACGCTTTAAGCGAAGCCGACATGTTAGCCGTGATGCGCATCATCATGGGCGGACAGGCTACCGATGCGCAAATTGGCGGTTTTTTAGTCGCGCTGCGCATGAAAGGCGAGACCGTAGAAGAAATCACCGCCGCCGCCAAAGTCATGCGCGAACTCGCTACGCCCGTGCCGATAGACGGCAGCCAGGTGATTGATATTGTCGGCACCGGCGGCGACGGTTTGCACACCTTCAATATTTCCACCGCAAGCTGCTTTGTCGCCGCCGCCGCTGGCGCGAAAGTCGCCAAACACGGCAATCGTTCAGTATCCAGCAGCTCCGGCAGCGCGGATGTGCTAGAAGCTGCGGGTATCAATCTACAACTATCGCCCGCACAAGTCGCGCACTGTATTGAGCAGATCGGTGTCGGTTTCATGTTCGCCCCCGCGCACCACAGCGCAATGAAGCACGCCATCGGCGCACGTAAGGAAATGGGTTTGCGCACCCTTTTTAATCTGCTCGGACCGCTGACCAACCCGGCTGGCGCGAAACGGCAATTAATGGGCGTATTCTCGCCGCACTGGTTAGAACCCCTAGCAGAAGCCCTGCGCAATCTCGGCAGCGAGCAAGTAATGATTGTCTGTGCCGAAGACGGCATGGATGAAATCAGCCTCGCGGTACCCACTCGCGTGGCGGAATTGAAAAACGGCGAGATTCACACTTACAGCATCAAAGCAGAGGATTTTGGCTTAAGCAGTCAGCCACTGGACGCGCTGGTGGTCAACAATGCCGCCGAAAGTTTGGAAATGTTGTGCGGCGTATTACAAGACCGCGCAGGCGCGGCACGGGACATTGTGCAGCTCAATGCAGGCGCGGCGATTTACCTCGCTGGACTGTGCGACACGCTGGCGGAAGGCGTAGCAAAAGCCGATGCCGCTCTGCACAGCGGCGTACCCGCGCAGAAAATGGCAGCCTTAGAATGGTTGAGTAACAGCATAAGCGAATAAACCATGCGCATATCCAGAGTGTTTATCGACGCGCCACTCGCCTGCGGAGAAGAACTCACGCTTGACAACGAAACCAGCCATTACCTGATGCGCGTATTGCGCTTAACACAAGGCAGCAAGGTCACTCTATTCAACGGGCGGGGTGGTGAATATGCCGCGCAAATACTCGACATCGGCAAAAAACAAGTCAAATTAGCCATCGGCGTACATGACCCACGAGAATGTGAATCGCCTCTATCGTTGACTCTAGTGCAAGGCATATCACGCAACGAACATACGGACCTAGTCATGCAAAAAGCCGTAGAACTCGGCGTACAGCGTGTTCAGCCCATCATCACCGAACGCACCCAAGGTTTTTCCGCACAGCAAAAACGCCTAGCACACTGGCAAAAAATCATGCAACACGCCTGCGAACAATGCACCCGTAATCGAGTCCCTGAACTGTTAGCCGTGCAAACATTAGCACAGCATTTAAGCGCCTTCAGCGGCGTGGGTTTTCTGCTCGATCCCCAAGCAGAACACAGCTTACCCGCTAGATTGCCGGAACACTTCAGCGGGCATTTACTCATCGGTGCGGAAGGCGGCTTCAGCGCAGCAGAGATCGCCGCAGCGCAACATGCCGGCTATCAGGGCATCCGCTTAGGGCAGCGAATTTTGCGCACCGAGACCGCCGCATTAGCGATTGTGGCAATTTGTCAGGCACGCTGGGGGGATTTAGGCGAGGGAAGATAATATAAGAAGTGGCTAAAGATGATACCGCTGGCGATCAATTTTTCCGAACCACGAGCAAGTCGCTTTCTGCGCCCTTAAACGGTTGCACCCGCTTTTCTTCCAAACTTTCAGTCACTGCGCCGATATTGCCGCAGGGTTTGCAGCACGGTTGAGACTACATACACAGCACCCGCTAACAAAATAATAGTCGCGCCAGCCGGCAAGTCTGGATCGTAAGCGAGGCTTAAGCCGCTGCTGGTCAATAACATGCCGAGTGCGATAGACAGCAGCATGATCTGGTGTAAACGTCCCACGTACTGCATAGCGATAGCGGCAGGTAAGGTCAGCAGGGCAATGACCAAAATCAAGCCGACCACTTGGATGAGCAGCACAACGGTCAGTGCGACCATGCAGAGCAGCAGCAAATAGAAAAAAGTCACAGGCACGCCGCGCACGCGGGCAAATTCTTCGTCGAAAGTGACCGCTTGAAATTGTTTGTAAAAAATTATCACAGTGAGGGCTATCACGCCGTCTAATAACGCCATCCAGTAAAGTTCTTGGCGCGGCACCATGAGGATGTTACCAAATAAATAGCTCATTAAATCAACATTGTAGCCCGGTGTTTGCGAAATAAATACAATGCCGGTTGCCATGCCGATAGCCCATAACGCGCCGATTAAGGTGTCTTCGTTTTGTTTCCAAGTGAGTTTTACCCAGCCGATCAGCAGCGCGGCTAACAGGGCGGCGATGAGTGCGCCGATAAAGGTGGATTGTTGGAAATAGTAGGCGATGCCCATGCCGCCGAGTACCGTGTGGGCGATGCCGCCGGCGAGGAAGCTGATGCGTTTGACCACCACATAAGTGCCAATCAAACCGCAGGCAAAGCTAGCAAGCATCCCGCCGAGCAGGGCGTTTTGTAAAAATTCATGTTGCTGTAAGGCGAGGATAAAGCTCATGGTTTATCGCTTAACACTATTCGCGCACGGTGTGCATGAGATAATTGACATCCACATCGCTGCCTAGTTGGTAGCTTTGTGTGAAGGGGTTGTAGCTCATGCCGACCAGTTCCCGCATCTCTAAACCCGCTTCCCGCGCCCAGTGCGCCAGTTCTGAAGGACGAATGAATTTGCTGTATTCATGCGTGCCTTTGGGCAATAGTTTTAATAAATATTCCGCGCCAATAATCGCCAATAGATAGGATTTTGGATTGCGGTTAAGGGTCGAAAAAAACACCTGTCCGCCCGGCTTCACCAGCGTGTAACACGCCCGAACCACGGAGGCAGGATCGGGAACATGTTCCAGCATCTCTAGGCAGGTGACCAGATCAAACTGCGCGGGATAACGCGCCGCCCACTGTTCCGCGCTGCCGTGTTGGTAATCGACTTCCACATCAGTTTCAAATAAATGCAGTTTTGCCACGCTCAAGGGTGCTTCGCCCAGGTCAATGCCAGTCACTTTCGCGCCGCGCCGCGCCATGCTTTCGGCTAAAATACCGCCGCCGCAGCCGACATCTAGCACCCATTTTCCCGCCAAGCTGACGCGCTCGTCAATGAAATTAAGGCGCAGCGGATTAATATCGTGCAGCGGCTTAAATTCGCTCTGGGTATCCCACCAGCGGCTTGCCAGCGCGTTGAATTTAGCCAATTCGTGCGGATCAGCATTGGCGATTTGAGCTTGTGTGTTCATTAGTTTTGTCCTTAGTGATAAAAAATTTGGGCAGTGCTGAACATTGTAGTGCTTTGAATTGATTGCCTATCCCTACGGCTTGCATGTCAGCCACAGTGAGGATTGCGGCAAACCGCTTAAAAGCTATTGAAACCCTAGAAGCCTCAGTTTATACTGGGGAACTTGTCGTGCTGAAAGGGCGTTCTTCCATCAGCCACAACGATCAACACCTTTCTTGCTACGGGGCGTAGCTCAGTCTGGTAGAGCACCGTCTTCGGGAGGCGGTGGTCGGAGGTTCAAATCCTCTCGCCCCGACCAATCTATGCGTAACACCTCAATGTCCCGCGCAAAAACCCCACAGCTTCCTACAAGCTGTGGGCTTTAAGGGCGCAACGCGCTCAATCTCTTTAGGCAAACAGCTTCCCATCAACACCCTCTTCTAAGGGTGCGTTAGCTTTGTCAGGGAATACACTGTCGCCCGTGCCGGGTTCGACGGCATCGCACACCGCAGCGAAAATATGCTCAATGCCGGTCTTGCCGGTAATGTCTGGGCTGCGCTTGGTGACGCGATCTAATTCTTCCCGTGGGAACATATCGCCGTACAAGCCGCCGTTAATACCTTTGCCAATCACCAGAATCGAGTTGCCGCGTCCGTGATCCGTGCCGTTATCGCCGTTAGCTTTGAGTTGTCGCCCAAATTCACCGCCTAAAACAATAATCAGATTATCGCTAATATTAGCGGGTAAATTATTGAATAATGTGGCTATCCCACCTTTTTCATGGAATAAATCCTGAAAACGCTGCTCAATGTAGCGTTTTTGGTTTTTATGTGTATCCCAGCCGCGATAAGCCATTGATGCGATGCGAAAATGTAAAATATCCTGACAAGCCAAACAGTCGTACAAATTGCGAATTTGTCGCCCAAAACTGCCTTGATTGAGGCTAAACAAGCCATTTTCTGCGGCAAATTTTACGTCATATAGGGCGCGGATGTCATCGGGAATGGGAATCTGCGGATTTTCTTCGTCATCACCAATGAGGCGGGCTTTGATGGCTTCGCCAAAAGCGCGCATATCGCGCTCGTGGCGTACAAATTTGTAATAAGGCGAACGGCTATCCATTGCTTCGCGCTTGGCGGCGTAATAAGCTTTTAAGGCGCGGCTCATAACGGCTTGGCTGCCGCTAGGAAAAGCCTCGGCGGCAGCTTCAAACAGCCCTAAATTGCGCGAATCGCGTACTGAAATCACTTGATCATTGACATGTTTACGCGGATCGCTGGGGTGGGGTCCATAGCTAAAACGGCGAATTTCGTGCGTCAGCGAGACAATCTTGACTTGCGCATCGGTATCCGTTTGGCGTGCCTTATCAAGCATGGCTTTGGCTAAACGCCCGCCCCAACCGGATTTATCCAAATCGTGCGCACCCGCATTGCGGTCACCTTGCTCCATCACCAGTAAAGAATGCGCGTGGTCGCGGCTATTTGAGCCAAGCGCGTTGTTGATAATGGCGAGATTGCCGTTTTCCCACTGGTCATATAACCACTTGGCACTGTCGAGAATACCGAACTCGCTGCCAGACGGGACTGGGGTTTGCACCGGTTTGAGAAAATCCTGATTCCATCGTGCTTCATACGCCGCTTCTTGCTGCGCGATAGCGTGGGCGTTGGCGCGGGCTTGCCAGTATTGATAGCTGTAAGTGCTGTGGTCACTGACATATTGCGGCGGCAATAAATGGCGAAAATCCGGACCGCCATCCAGCGTGATATTGATCAGGATTTTCGGGATGTGGGCGACAAAACCAGCCGGTAAGGCGACATCCGCCGCGCTTGTGGTGCGGCTTAGCCAAGGTAAGCCAGTACCTAACACAATGCCACTGGCAGATAATGCTTTGAGAAATTCGCGTCTGTTCATTGAAACTGACCTCCGTTCATGTAGGCGTTCAACCCCGTTTTTAAGCCTCTTAGGTCTAGGAGTTAAACTGCATAATCAGTATATAGCCAAAGTATATCATTGGTAGTTTTTGGATGCTGCTCAGTCTTACAACTCATCTACTTTGGCTATATATACTCATACCCGCCAGAAACTGCATTTTTTGCTTTATCAAGTGTGCTGCAACTATTGGGTTTTTAAGCACTTAATCAAAATCCCTGAGATTTTCCAGCTTTGAGGAAATTATTATCTATAAGTGCCGAAGGGCAACCTGGACCTGAACGTTTCAAACAACCTTGGGGTTACTCAAAAAGTTCGGGTCATGACCCGCAAGCGGACACGGTGATGCGCTGGGAGCGGCTACTCTGGGGACGGCTAATCTCCCGATTAGCCGAAGCACCGCCTGCGGCGGCGGTGCTAATCGGGAGATTAGCCCTCCCAAGCGGGCAACGAAAAGATGTTGCCCACCCTCGTGTGTCCTGAAGCAAAGCGTAAGCTTTCCATGCTGTATTAAAGTGGGTACAGGTGCTTGCTGTATTTTATCGCACCACTGGGTTAGCCGCTGACGTGGGAACGGATTTTTTTCAAATAACCCATGATATTGCTGGATAGCTTAAAGCCGCTTTGCTCGGACGGTTTATCCACTTTATGCCGTTTCACCAGTTGCGGCATGGCTTGCATTCGAGAGTAGTGCATCAGTGACGCTTTCACACTGCGCTCCAGCATTTCCTGCATGACGGGCTTGGGCAGATAGCGATAAATCTGGCATTGATTGATGAGATGAATTAGGGCGTTGGTGTCTTGGAACGAGGTCAACACCATCGTGAGAATGTGCGGATTGATTTGTTTTAGGGTTTTTAGCGGCCTGGAAATGTCTTCGTTATTGATGCTAATATCAGTAATCACTACGGCGATATTTTCGCTGCTGAGAATGGCAAAAGCATCTTCAACGGTTTTTGCCCAGTAAATCGGGTTACTACCTGCAAATGAGGTTTTCACTTGCTGATAAATCACTTCGTTATCGTCCACCACCAATAAACCGGGCTGTTTGTTGCCTGTGTCTGACATCTGTGGCGCAGTTGCGGAAGCTACTGGTTTAGCCAATTTGGGCGTATTGGCTTCGGGCATCGCCGCTAAAGACAGCGCGGTTTCTGCTGCCTCTTTCACCACCTGTTCAAGTTCTTCAGTCACCCAAGGCTTGTTGATGTAACGGTAAATCTCGCCGTCGTTGACTGAGCCAACAATGGCGGCAAGATCAGAATAACCAGTGAGCAAAATGCGCATGGTGTTAGGCGAAACTTGTCTCACTTGGCGTAGCACTTCTACGCCAGGCATGATCGGCATTCGTTGATCGCTGATGATAACGTGAATTGAATTATCTTTGGCGATTTGGATGGCTTCGTGACCATCGGTCGTGGTAAAGATTTTATAATCGTTACGAAACAAAGACTTCAGTGTGCGCAACACGCGCTCTTCGTCGTCAATAAGGAGAAGGTTAGGTTTGCTCATGTTAGTAGGCTCTTACTCGTGTTAAAAGGAAACAAGGTTTAGGCTGCTTGCGCCACCGCTCAAACAGGCAGACTGACGGTAAAACGAGTGCCTTTGCCTACCTCAGAAGCGACTCGAATGCTGCCTTGATGCTGGCGAATGATTTGGTGGCTAATGGATAGCCCTAAGCCAGTGCCTTCACCAATGGGCTTGGTGGTGAAAAAAGGATCAAAAATTTTGCCAATTTTATCTTTAGGAATACCTGTGCCATTATCCTGCACAGCAACATGCACCATGCCTTTGTCTGCCCAAGTTTTCAGCACAATTTCGCCCTGCTCTGCTGCAATCGCTTGCGCTGCATTGGTCAGCAAGTTCAAAAAGACTTGGTTAATTTGTGAAGGCGAACATTTAACTTTGGGAAGCGGCTCGGCATATTGTTTTTTCACCACAACTTTGTTTTTCAATTTGTGATGCGCGATTTTCAATACCTTATCAAGACTCTCGTTCATGTTAATATTTTCCACCATGGCTAAATCTAAACGGCTAAAATCTTTTAAGTTACCCACCAATTCGGAAATTTGTTCAACACCATAGTGACTGTCTTCAATGAGCTGGAAAGTTTCTTCAATCACTTCATTTTCTCTAAAGTCGCTGCTTTTTTCTAGTGCAGCCTGCATTTGCTCGCCCAGCAATTCTTCATCCGCGTCTTCAGCCGCCAGCAATAACATTAATTTATCGTAGTCAGTCATCAGACCTTCTACATCTTTAAAAGAACGCTTAATCATTTCCACATTGTTACGGATATAACCAAGCGGCGTGTTGATTTCATGCGCTAAGCCCGCCACCATTTGTCCTAACGAGGACATTTTTTCTGCTTGCACTAATTGCGTTTGTGAGGCTTTCAAGCGTTTGTAAGCATGCGATAATTCTTTGGTGCGCTCGGCGACTTTTTGCTCTAGCAGTGCTTGTTCTTCTCGCGCTTGCTGCAATTTGCTTTCTGTTTTAAGCCGTTCACGATGTTCTGCTTCGTGGCGTTGTTCTTCCTTTAACGCCTCAAAAGACAGCACGCTCAAGCGCAATAAAGCAACCACACCTAGAATTATAATCACCCACAGTACCAATACCATTAAGCCAATAAAACGGCTTAATTCATTGATGGGGGCTAATAGGAAATCTTTTTCAGCTTCAACATGTACCGTCCAACCGGTGAGCGGCACTGCTTTATTGCTGCTGATATAATGATTTGCCAGTTCATCGCTAGCAAAGCCATCAAACTGACGTAAAAAACTTTGCTCTAATTGCAAAATGCTTTGAATGTCGGGATAAGCATTTGCACGGGCAAATTTCAATAAGGCTTGTTCTTGTGGATGCACAAACAACTTGCCTTGTGCAGTTGTGACATAAATGGTTTCTTGTGGATGTGTGTTTTCTGCTTGAATCAACGCAGACAACAGCGGCAGCACCATATCCACCGTCACCACACCGATAAAGCGTTGATCTTGATTAAAAAAGGCTTGCGCTGCACTCATATACACCAAACCTGAGTCAAAATAAGGTTCGGTAAAGCTCAATTGTCCTTTGGCTTTTTTCCCCGCTTGATACCAAGCTTGACCGTGGAAATCGTAGGCTTCGCTTGTCCATTCGTAGGTCAGCACCGGCGGCTCAGCGGCATTAGGCGCACGGTGTGCGTAAGGACCGAAATAGCGGGTAGTTTGGTCAAAACGGCGCGGCTCAAACCAAGCCCCAACGCCATGAATGGTTTCCGCAGGCGCGGATAACAGCAGCCGTGTCAGGGTTTGTTCAACGAGCGTCTTGTCATCACGCAACGGCGCAACAAGGCTGGCGGCACTTGCGGCTAATTGACGCGCACTAATCAGGTAGCTTTCGATTTTGTCGGCGACTTCCCGCGCCCGTAAATCTTCGCGGGTTCGCGCTTCTTGTTGCAAGGTGTCAGAACGCACCTGATAAAACACCATTGAGCCAATCGTCAGCAGGATGCCGAACAACAGGAGAGCCACTAAAATAGCCAGAAAACGCGGCTGCTGGAGAACGCTGTTGAAAATGTAGGGGAATCTGCTGTACATGAGGGAAGTTCGCTAGAATGGATTTGCCAGACATTATCTAGCAATTTTTTTGCGGCAATGTGACATTCCCTCGCCGCTTGTACGCCGCCTTGCAAGCCAAGCAGCAGACAAAGGCTTGTAGGGAGGAAAAATAAAGTTTTCGGAAGTCATCTTAGTTTGGCAGCGGCAAGTGCTTGTTTAGCCTTGTTTAGCCACGCCCAGCGTTGCGCACCGCCTGCACAAAAGCCTGGATTTTTTGCGCGTCTTTAATGCCTTTGCGAGCTTCCACACCGCCGCTGACATCAACCGCGTAAGGGCGCACCTGCTGCACCGCTTGCGCGACATTCTGTGGGCTTAAACCGCCGGCAAGGATGATCGAGCCGGCTAAATGTGCGGGAATACGTTGCCAATCAAACACTTCTCCGGTGCCGCCCGGTACGCCCGGCAGATAAGCATCCAACAATACGCCCTGCGCACCAGCATAAGCCCGCATGGTCTGCGCTACCTCTAAATTCGGCAACATGCGCAAGGCTTTGATATACGGACGCGAAAATTGAGCGCAATAATCAGGTGCTTCTTCGCCGTGAAATTGCAACAGATCGAGCTTAGTCGTAGCAATGACGTGTTTGACATAATCTACTTCAGCATTAACAAACAAGCCAACACTGCTGATAAAAGGCGGCAGGCTTTGTAAAATGTGCGCGGCTTGCGCGGCACTCACTGCCCGCGGACTGTTGGCGTAAAACACCAAGCCGAGCGCGTCCGCACCGCTGTAAGCCACAGCCTGCGCGTCTTCAAGGCGGGTAATGCCGCAAATTTTGCAGCGCGTGGATATTGCGTGATTAAGCATGTTTTGTGAAGAATCCCGGTCGCTGCTTCGTAGGGTTTCGAGGGATAATACCGCTCCAAGCGGTGTTATCCCTTAAAAAATCGCGAAAATATAACATTGTCCGCGTGTGCGCCAAACAGACGGCGCACACCCTACATAGCTGCCTAAACCACCCGTTCATTGCCGCCATCAATCGGCACTTGCGCTCCGGTGGTTTTGCCAAACAAAGAACCCGCCATTGCGCAAGCCAGCGCGGCGACATCTTTAGAAGTCACTTCTCGATGCAGCAGGTTATTGGTTTTGTACTCTTCCACCGTCAAGCCATAATGTGCGGCGCGTTTTTCTAACACTTCGGCAGTCCAAATCGCTGTATCAAATACCGCGTTAGGATGCAGAACATTGACCCGCACGCCAAACTTCGCCATTTCCAACGCCGCTACCCGCGCCAACTGCGTTTGTCCGGCTTTTGCCACTGAATACGCCGCCGCTCCGGGTCCGGGGGCGGGGACATTTTTCGAGGCAATCATGATCACGGCGGGTTCAATACCGCGCCGTAGGAAAGGTGCGCAAGCCGTCAGCAAACGCTGATGCGCGGTAAGATTGACCGCTAGGCTACGTTCCCAGCGATCTTCGGGCATGTCGGCAATTTCGCAGCTTGCCGGAAAAGTACCGGCATTGCTGATGAGAATATCCAAGCCACCAAAAGTGCTGACGGTTTGCGCAACCGCAGCTTGCAGTTGTGCGGAATTTGTCACGTCGCAGGTCATACCCATAATGCTTTCGTCACCCCGCAGAGCTTGGTAGCGGGTGGCGATGTCGGGGCTTATATCCACTGCCATCACCACCGCGCCTTGTGCGTGCAAGGCTTCTACGCAAGCCTTGCCAATGCCGCTTGCCGCGCCCGTGACGAGTGCAATCTTGCCTTGCAAACTGGGGGCTGCGCCGCTTTTGCGCAATTTAGCCTGTTCTAGCTCCCAATATTCGACTTCAAACACGTCTTTTTCTGGCAAGGCTTGCCAGCTTTCCAGTTGTTCAGCACGCAGAATTGCTGGCATGGTGTGCGCACTGATGTCGTGAATAATGCGCGCTTCGGCGATGGTGGGGGCAAAGCTCAAAGTGCCTTGTCGCGCCCACACTGCCCAGCAAGGTGCGGGATTTAAGCAGGTCAAATCCGCGCTTTTATGGCGTTCAAAATACGCCTGATACTGTTCTGTGTAATCCAAAATCGCTGTCAGCGGGTTGTCGCTGATCAGCGCGGGGGTGCGCTTGGTGCGAATGACGTGATCCGGCGTGAGCGGTCCCTGTTGCGAAAATACGGCAACATCAGTATGGGCGGCGAAATGTTGCGCTTCGTTGCTGCGATTCCAACGTACTACCACCGCCGCACCGCGCACTTGCGACACTGCATTGCGGATATCAGCCAGTTGCAGCAAAGTCTCGTGGCTGGGCGCGTCTTGTGGTGCGGGCGGCAGGGTGAGCAGGGCGTTATTGCGCGTCAAATAATCTTCGGCGCGGCTGACCAGTTCGATCATGTTGGCATAACTGGTTTTTGCGTCATGGGCAAAGCTGAATACGCCGTGATTCATCAAAATCATGCCTTTGTAGCTTGACCAGTCGGCGTTTTGGGTCAATTCATAGACCTTTTTTGCCAGCACAAAACCGGGCATCACATAAGGAATAATCAGGCAATCATCACCGTACAGTGCGGTAATCCGTGCCGCGCCGCTGGGCGTATTGCTGACAGTCACCACTGCATCGGCGTGGCTGTGATCAACAAAGGTAAACGGCAAAATCGCATGTAAAATCGCTTCTACGGAAGGGTTAGGCGCGTAGGGATCGAGCATGGCAGCGCGTTGTGCTTGCACCATCGCGCTGTCTGTGAGCTGAGGCAGCGTTGCCATACGCTTTAACATATCGAGTTTGACCGGCGCGAATCCGGCTGCTTCGATAGTGGCTAAATCCCAGCCGCTGCCTTTCACGTACAGCACTTCTTGGAGTTCGCCAAACACATCGCTGTAGTGGGCTTTCACTGAAGTATTGCCGCCGCCGTGCAGCACCAGCGCGGTTTCTTTGCCGAGTAAACGCGAGCTATACACGCGCATGAGCAGGGGATGATGATGAAAATCCGCCGCTTCTTGGTCATTCCAGAGGTTTTGCATAAATCAATCGCTTTGAGGTTGGGAGTTATTAAGGAATTGCTACGACTTCTAATAAACGCTCAATAAAATGTGAGGGCGTAATACCATCGGCTTCGGCTTCAAAGGTCAACAAAATGCGATGGCGCAGAATATCCGGGGCGACGCGCTGGATGTGGTCGGGCGTAACAAATTCGTCGCTTTCTAGCCAAGCCTGCGCCCGGGCGCAGCGGGCAAGTGCGATGCTGGCACGCGGCGACGCGCCAAAACGACACCAACGGGTCAAATCGCGGTCGAGTTTGGCGGGGTTGCGGCTTGCCTGCACTAAATCAACAATGTAACGATTGAGCTTGTCATCCAAATAAATCTCAGCTACAGCTTTACGCGCCTCAAACAAGTCTTTTTGCGAAAAAGGGTTAGCCGGTGGGCGCGGACGTTGTTTTTGTTGCTGGCTGTCGAGTGCCATAATTTGTAGCTCCTCTGCATGGTTGGGGTGCGCCACCCAAACGTGCATCAAAAAGCGATCAAGCTGGGCTTCGGGGAGTTGATAAGTGCCTTCTTGCTCAATCGGGTTTTGCGTGGCTAATACCATGAATAATTCGGGCAGTGGATAGGTTTGTTGTCCGACCGTGACTTGATGCTCTGCCATCGCTTCCAATAGTGCCGATTGTACTTTGGCGGGTGCGCGGTTGACTTCATCTGCAAGCAGAATATTGTGAAAAATCGGACCGCGACGAAACTCAAAATCACCGTGCGCTTGGCGATAGACATCTGTGCCAATCAAATCCGAGGGCAGCAAGTCTGGGGTGAACTGCACCCGATGAAAATCGCCTTCAATCGCTTCCGAGAGTGCTTTGACGGCGGTGGTTTTTGCCAGCCCCGGCATCCCCTCGACCAAGATGTGTCCGTCACTGAGCAGTCCAATCAGCAGGCTGTTAATTAAAGATTCCTGCCCAATGACGCGGGATTTGAGATGAGCGCGTACCGGATCGAGAATTGATGAGTCCATAGTTATTTCCTTATTGTGGTCATGCGGAGGCTTGAGCAAAACGCCTCAATGTCACGCTTATGTTGATGTTTTGTGGCGGCTAATGTAGAGGCTCTTTGCCTTGATGTCAAAGTGATCAGGGGATGGTGGTGAGTGGTGAGTGGTCAGCAAAAAAACTCACCACTGACCACTGACCACTGACCACTCACCTTGTCAGGCTTGAAGCCTTTGCAAAGCACCCCCATAACATGCAAAATTTTTTTGCATGTCATGATTTTTTAAGGCACATACCAGGAGACAATAAAACAATGTCAGAGACCGCAAAGCCAGACGCGCCCGGCGCGGAAGCCATTGAACAAGCTAGCATTAACCCAGCAAGCGTAGCAGAACAACAAGCCGCGATTGATGCAGCGAGCAGCACCCCTGAGGTCTTAAACGGCGAATTAGAAACCGCAGAAGAGATTGCCCAAGCACAAACTGAGGACAGCGAGGTTGTCGAAGCCGAAGCCAGCATTGACGTAGCTGCATCTGCGGGCGAAGTATCTGTTGAAGCTCTGCAAGGCGAAGTTGAAATGCTCCGACATCAACTACAAGCGGTGCAGGACAAAGCCATTCGTCAACATGCAGAAGTAGAAAATGCGAAAAAACGGATGCAGCGAGAACTCGAAGATGCGCGCAAATTTGCTTTGAAAAATTTTGCCGTTGAATTGCTGCCCATTAAAGACAGCATGGAAATGCACGATACAGAACTGCTCAATGCCGGTGAAAAAGAAGGCGAGGAAATCAACTTAGCCAATTTACGAGAAGGCAGCAGTTTGATTTTGAAAATGCTCAATACCGCAATGGATAAATTTAATATAGAAGAAATCAATCCGCTGGGCGAGAAATTCAATCCCGAACTGCATCAAGCCATGTCAATGATGCCAAGCCCTGACGCAGAACCTAACACCGTGCTCATCGTACATCAAAAAGGCTATCAACTGAATGGACGTTTGCTGCGTCCGGCGTTGGTGATTGTCAGTCAATAATTCAGACCTTGTCATTTTTAGGAATCACCACAAAATAATGCGCGAAACGTCAGCGTTCAAGCCCCCACGCCAAACCTGACAGGTCTTCGAGACCTGTCAGGTTTTTAGGGAGAGATGTGAATGCTTACACTGCACCTGCCTGAAACCGCTCTCAAGGATATTTCTATGAGTATAAATCCGCGCTTAATAGGTAATGCCTATGGTCTTAATCAAAAAAGCCCATTGGATACTGATGAGTTTTGCCCTTAGACTATTTTCAATCTCAATGATGACTGACATAACTAGGAGAAGGAAAAATGGACAAATTAACCCGCGATGATTTATACAGCTTGGAAAAGTACGCTGAACTGCGTCCTGCCTTCCGTGCTAAAGTCATGGAACACAAAAAAGCGCGTAAAATCATGCTCGGCAAACACGCTACCCTGTATTTTGAAGATCGCTTAACCATGCAGTACCAAATTCAAGAAATGCTGCGCGTCGAGCGTATTTTTGAAGCCGCTGGTATCGAAGAAGAACTCGCCGCTTATAATCCTTTAATTCCGGATGGTCATAATTGGAAAGCAACCTTTATGATTGAGTATGAAGATGTGGAAGAACGCCGCAAAGCCTTAGCCACCTTGAAGGGTGTGGAAGATAAAGTTTGGGTGCAAGTAGAAGGACATGATAAAGTCTATTCCATCGCCAACGAAGATTTGCAGCGCAGCAATGAAGAAAAAACCTCGGCTGTGCATTTTATGCGTTTTGAGCTGCAAACAGCGATGATAGATGCCTTAAAATCAGGGGTAAATTTAAGCATGGGCATTGCGCATCCTGCCTACTTGGAAACGCTCTCACCCGTGCCAGACGCAGCAAAAGTCGCTTTAGTAGCGGATTTGAATTAAACTCGCTCAGGTCAAGACTTCAACACCCGCGCAACAGCGGCTTTTGCGTAACATTATTCATTACTAAGGAGAAACCTATGGCAAATGAAGGCTACCATGAACCCGTCAATGAACTCAGCGATGCCACCCGCGACATGCACCGTGCGATTATTTCATTAATGGAAGAACTCGAAGCGGTTGATTGGTACAATCAACGGGTCGATGCCTGTAAAGACAGCGAGTTGAAAGCTATTTTAGCGCACAACCGGGATGAAGAAAAAGAACATGCGGCGATGGTATTAGAGTGGATACGCCGCAAAGACCCGTCTTTCGATAAAGAACTGAAAGATTATTTATTTAGCAATAAACCGATAGCACATGAGTAAACAGTTGCAAGAGGTCAGCATTGACTTCTTTCCGCTGCTAAATCCACAAATATTGACTCAAACCCTCTAGGTTAGCCTAGAGGGTTTTTTATAGGCGTAATTTTTCTTATGACACTCCAAGCCCTCATTTTCGATGTCGATGGCACCTTAGCCGATACTGAACGCGATGGTCACCGCCCCGCTTTTAATGCTGCTTTTGCGCAACATCAACTGGATTGGCAATGGTCGGTTGAATGCTACGCAGACTTACTGAGCGTCACTGGCGGCAAAGAACGCATCCAATATTACCTGCGCAAATACCGCCCCGACGCACCCCTGCCGCAAGACTTAAGCGCGTTTATTGCGCAACTGCACAAGGACAAAACCCGTCATTACACGGATTTATTGGCGACCGGAAAAATTCCCTTGCGCCCCGGTGTTGAGCGTTTGCTGCGCGAAGCCAAAGCGGCGGGTTTGCGCTTGGCAATTGCCACCACCACCACAGTCGATAATGTCACCGCCCTGCTGCGCCACAGTTTATGCGAAGAAAGCATAAGTTGGTTTGAAGTGATTGCCGCAGGTGATGTGGTACCTGCAAAAAAACCCGCCCCGGATATTTATCTCTACGCCTTAGACAAGCTTGGTTTAAGTGCGCAGGCTTGTCTGGCTTTTGAAGATTCTGAAAACGGTATTCGTTCAGCGTGTGGCGCGGGTTTACGCACCATTATTACGATTAATGATTACACCCGCACGCACGATTTTAGCGATGCCTTGTTGGTGCTAAATCATTTGGGGGAAGCTGCACAAGCCTGTGAGGTTTTACGCGGCGATTTGCACGGCAAAAGTTATGTTGATGTGGCATTCCTAAACTACGCATTTGCAATATCAAGCGCGAACCTTTCAACGGCGTGATCGGCATTGCCTGAAGAACGCTAAAATGAGATGCTCAGTCAATACCTGATTAAAGGTCGGCATGACATTGCTGCCCGCGTTGAAGCCCGCCGCCAATGAACTTGGCAGCACAAAACCAAACAGACTTGGATGTAACCCATGAGCATCGGTACTTTATACATCATCGCCGCGCCTTCAGGCGCGGGCAAAACCTCATTAGTCAAAGCTTTACTAGAAAACACGCAAGACATCAAAGCTTCCGTCTCCTACACCACCCGCGCCCCACGCCCCGGCGAAATAAACGCTGTGCATTACAACTTTATCGAACAAGCTGAGTTTCAAGCCATGCTGCAACAGCAGATGTTTCTCGAACACGCGCAGGTATTTGATAATTTTTATGGCACTTCAAAACGCTGGGTGGACAGCGAATTGCAGCAAGGGCAAGACGTGATTTTGGAAATTGACTGGCAGGGTGCTAGGCAGGTGCGCGAGCGCGTAGCGGATACTATTAGCATTTTTATTTTGCCGCCCTCCAAAGCCGCCCTGCAAGAACGCCTAGAGGGACGTGGACAAGACAGCCAAGCTATCATTGTGCGGCGAATGCGCGATGCGCAAAGCGAAATGCAGCATTATAACGAGTTTGATTATCTGCTCATTAATGATGATTTTTCTACCGCGTTGGCGGATTTGCAAGCGATAATACGAGCGCGCCGCTTGCGTCAAGCTGCACAGGCGGAAAAATATGCTATGCAGATAGAGGATATGTTAGAATAAGACATTTGGAATATGCCGCCAATCAGATCAAGTTTGCCATCTATCTTGCCAATTGCATTTTGCTCTGTTTTGCTGAGATATTCTCGCCTATAGACTCCAGAAAACCCTGTTTATGTGCTGTTTTTATGAATTAAGGGCAGTTTTTTGCGGACTAAAATAAACTGAGTTGTTATTTTGTCATAAGGTAGTAAAATTACGGCACATAATATCGACCTCGTTTTAACAGCAAAGTTATGATGAGCTTTGATGTTAAAAACTAGAATTCGGTTTTGTCTGGAGAGTATTCAAGCTTTATTTTTTGACTTATATTTTGACTCTAAGGAGATGTATTGTGAATAAACAACATGCAACACTATCGGCTTCCAGCTTCGGCGGGAAAGTGATGAAACGTAAAGGGGCTGTGTTAGCCGGGGCTTTGGCGAGTATTTTGAGCTTTAGCACTGGGTATGCGATCACTTTTGAAATAGCCACAGAAAAAAGCACCATCAGTAACAAAGCGGAAGAAGGTGCTGGCACTGTCTTAAAACTGTGGTTCAAAGACGATGCGGGCAATATGACTTCTTTGGGTGCTGACTCCACACTCACAATAGATAGCACGGTTGATACGGTAATTGCTGATTTCAGCACTACGATGGCAATGGGAACTATGTCAACCACCTTGACCATAGGCGGCACAAGCAAACCTGAGCTTCATCTTCCTGCTGCTGGTCTGGGTCAAACCACACTCAAAGCAACAGCCACAGCAGGTACTACCAGTTTAACTTCTGACGAGATACCTTTGTCCGTAGTCGAAGACTACATGGCTGCCAGCTTTACTGACTCAGCGGATGGCACAAATGTAGGCAAATATGTCAACATTAGTGTAACCAACGGTTCAGCTCCGCTTGTTGCTGATACAACAGCAACAGTAACCCATGTTGTTGATGGCAAAGTGATTGAAATCGTTCCTTCTGCTTTAGTTGCCAACAATAGCGGCACATTAACATTGGCTTTCTCAGAACCTACGGGTAATTTGACGACTGGCGAACACTATGTCATAAAAAGTGAAGGCTTGGGTGACGCTTTAATCATGGGTGCTGGTGATGCAACCAAAGCCGACATCGTGATTCCTACTATGCCAGCAATGACGGGTAACTCGGACGTGACAGGTGGCATATCTAAGCAAGACAATACCTTTGTTAGTTTATTTGATGGTAATGCTTCAGTGAGTGTTAATGACAGCTTAAATCTGCTCATGGCTATCAAACCTAAAGCCGAGCATGTGGGGCAAAAGGCTGATAAAATCCTTGTTCCTGCTTATGTTGATGTATTTAATGTATTTGGTTTGCCTCCTGAAATGCTGCTTGCTTGGAGTTTAGCTGAAGATCGCACTACTTTTGTGACTTGGGACTGGGACCAATCATTAACACCTGATGATACCAGCGATGATCAATTCAATGCTTACCAAAAAGGTAAAACTTTGACTGACAGCGAAGCCTTCCATATTTGGAGTGGTCCATTACCTATTCCTGGTGTGTTTTTCTTCTTCGCAGGTTATCAATTGACTGATAATCCGGATGTTATCGTGTTTAACGATCAACAAATCGGTATGGTTGTTATCAATCCTGCTGCTGAATAAGTAAGCGTGTTAGACATCCATTAATAAAAAAACGGCGCATTCCGCGCCGTTTTTTTTGCCCTACACATCCCCCAACTTCACCCGCCCCTGCGCCAACGCCTCCAACACCTGCTGTTTTTTCCCGTCTGCGACTACCTTGCCTTGATCCAACACAACAATCCTGTCCACCAAGCTCAACAAAGAAGCGCGGTGCGTAATTAAAATCAATGTTTTATGCTGTAAATAAGGCAACAAACGAGTTTTGAATTGTTCCTCCGCATGGTTATCCATCGCGTTGCTCGGCTCATCAAACAATAAAATCGGCGGGTCTAACAATAAAGCGCGCGCCAGTGCGACTAACTGCCGTTGTCCGCCCGACAATCCCTCACCGCGTTCACCGACCGGACAATCCAAACCCGCTGGGTGACGTTTAAGCATGTCTTCTACACCAGCAATTTGCGCAGCACGTAACAGCGAGGCATCCTCTACTTGCGGCGCGGCAAAACGGATATTGTCTTTCACCGTACCAAAAAACAAATGTAAATCCTGCGGCATGTAGCCCATATTACGGCGTTTTTCTGCCGGATCGATTTGGCGGCTGTCAATGCCATCCAGCAAAATATTGCCCGATTGAGTTTGATACAAACCCAACAAGAGCCGCGCAATAGTGCTTTTGCCCGAACCGATGCGCCCGATAATGGCGACTTTCTCGCCCGCTTTGATGTGCAGCGAAACCGCCTTGAGAGCTGCTTGTGCTTGGTTGGGATAGGTAAAACTGACTTTTTCCAAGCTGATGTCGCCCTGCAAACCATCGCGTTGCAGGAATTGCTCTGCTGCGCCGCGTTCGACCGGTTGCCGCATAACTTGGCTTAAAGCTTTCAGCGCGACATGCGATTGGTAGTAGCGCGTCAACAGGGTAGCAACTTGCGCCAGCGGCGCGAGGGCGCGACCGTTGAGAATGGTGCAGGCAATCAAACCGCCGACGCTCAAGCTGCCATCGGCAATCAAATACACGCCATACACCACCACGCCAACGTAAGAGACTTGCTGCGCCAGCAGCGAAAAATTGACCGCCAACGCCGAGTAAAAACGTGATTGCAAACTACTGCTGGCGATGGCTTCAGTCAACTGTTCCCAATTTTTTTGGCGCGGGCTTTCCGCGCCCAGTGCTTTGATGGTTTCTAAAGCGTTAAGGGTTTCAATCAAGCTGGCTTGTTTTTGTGCGCCGAGTTTTAGGCTCTTTTGTACACTATGACGCAACGGTATTTGCAGCAGCAAACCGACCAACAGCACCAACGGCATAGTCAGCAATGGAATAAGCACCAAGTTGCCACCCAGCATCCAAATGACAAACAAAAACAGCGCGGCAAAGGGCAAGTCAATCAGCGTGGTGAGTGTCGCTGAGGTGAAAAAGTCGCGGAAGCTGTCAAACTCGTGTAAATGGCTGGCAAAGGCACCGGCTGAACGCGGCTGCGCCAGACTTTGGGTATTTAACACCTGCGCAAAAATGCGCCGCGCCAACAACACATCCGCTTGTTTGCCCGCCATATCAATAAAATAACCGCGCAAGCTGCGCAGCAAAAAATCAAATAAAAATACCAATACCGCGCCTATTGCCAACGCCCACAGGGTTTCTAAGGCGTAATTCGGCACTACGCGGTCATACACGTTCATCACAAACAGCGGCGCGGCAAGTGCGAATAGATTAATAAAAAACGAAGCCAAGAAGACTTCGGCATAAATTGCCCAAGATCGCCATAAAGTACCCCAGTACCAATGTCCGCGCTGCAATTCAGGCACGGCTTGGGTGCGCTCATCAAGGCGAAATTGCGGCTGTATCAACAACGCCTGACCGCTGTAATTGGCATTCAATTCCTCTTCACTGATGTCGATTTCGCCTTCGCCCGCTTCGGGCAAAATGCAGCGGCAATGCTTTTGCGTTTGTGAAACCAACACCAAAGCTTGTCCGTCTTGCAGCAATAGCACAGCCGGCAACAGGCGATTGGGCAACTGCTTCAAGCGGCGTTGGCGCAGGCGGGCAGAAAAACCAACATTTTGCGCGGCACGTATGAACAAAGCCGGGGTAAAATGTCCGTCACTCGCAGGTAAACCTGCGCACAAACTATCTATCGATTGCGGACGCTGGTGCAAGCGGGTGATGATGAGCAGGCTTTCGAGCAGGGGATCGTCAAGCGCACTGGTAGAATTAGGCATGATGCTGATAAAGGATATTTATTGAAGACATACAAAGCGACAGAAAAAACATATCGATTGTAAAATTGATAAACTAAGGGATGGGCATTCTACATGAAAACCCAATGGGTGCTACCTTTTAATAAGGCGAAGGTTTTAACCTGGAGTGATGAAAATTGGCTCTCTAGGAATTTGAGTTGCAATAAATGATATTTAAAAACCATCTATTACAGCATAATGATATCCAGCACCGAAGCCGAAAAACGACACCGTTTATCACTGTAGCTAATTGATTCTTCGGGCTTGGGTGTAAAGCGGGTGAATTTTTGGCAGCACGCCGGACGGAAGTGCGCTGTCACTCATTGATTAAATTATATTCATTCCAACACAAATTCCTGAAGAACCTTTTTTTACATAGTTGGTAATGGTGTCTTCGTTAATTCGTAGGAGTCTAGCAATTTCTTCATTTGAATACTGCTGAGCCTTTAGGTAAATTGCCATACATTTTCTGCGCACTCGTTCATTAGAGTGTGATTGCATAAGAGTGTGATTGCATATTTTCAAAGACTGTATCAAGTTGTTCGGGTGTTAAATTAGGCGCGTACATTTTTTTCTCCAATATATTGGTTCTTTTACTATTATTGGCATTCTAACTTACAATGTTTCACATTTCAAAAGCCGATATTTATACCGTTTGGAGTATAGGCAGCACGTATCACTCTCGCGCTTGCAAAGCAGTCAATTTTTCCATCGCTTGCGGATGCTCTTGCTGTGCCGCCAGTTTGTACCAATACACGGCTTGCGTCAGGCTACGTGGCACACCCTCGCCGCTTTCGCTTAAACGCCCTAGCACATACCGCGCTTGGGCGTGTCCGCTGAGTGCCGCCTGTTGAAACCAAAATACCGCTTGTGGTTGATTTTTTTCCACAGCCTCGCCTTTTGCGTACAGCAAGCCCAGAGAAAATTGCGCATTGGCATGACCCTGTTGCGCTGCCTTGCGCAACCATTGTCTGCCCGCTTCGCTATTTTTTTCCAGCAGTTCGCCCTTGAGTAACAATACGCCAAGATTATGCTGCGCCGGCGCGTGGTCTTGTTGAGCAGCGATTTCATACCAACGCGCCGCCTGCTTGCCATCGCGTTCCACGCCTTGACCACGCTCGTATAAAAAGCCCAGATTATACGCCGCCAACGGCACTCGCGGCGCGGCGCGTTGAAACCATTGCGCGGCTTGCGCATAATCCCGTTCCACCACATCGCCTTGCACGTAGGCTAAAGCCAGATTGTGCTGCGCCTCCGAGACACCTTGTTCAGCCGCTTTGCGAAACCAAGCTAACGCCTGCCGGGGATTTTTGTCCAACACATACCCTTGCTGATGATAAGTACCCAGTTGAAATTGCGCAGCGGCATCGCCCGCTTGCGCCGCTTGCTGTAACTGCTCTAGGGCTGCCTGCGCCTTTTGCTGCGACGCGGTTAGTTGCTGAGTCAAGCTGTTGAGCTGCTCTTGCGCCCGCGTATCGGTTTGCTGTGCCGCCTGTTGATACCAAAAAATCGCCGCTGTCAACGCACCTTCATTGGCTAAAATCGTCGCCAAATTATACTGCGCATCCACTTGCCCTTGTTGCGCTGACAAGCGATACCAACGCAACGCAAGCCCCCGGTCCTGCGGCACACCTTCGCCGCGTTCATAGCTGACGGCAAGATTGTATTGCGCCTGCGCATGACCTTGAAACGCCGCTTGTTCAAACCAGCGCGCTGCTTCAGCGCGATTTTTCTTCACCCCCCAGCCCTCATGCAGCAAACCACCAAGATTATACTGCGCCTGCGCATCGCCCTGCTGCGCCGCTTGAGCAAACCATTGTGCAGCAAGACTTTGATTTTTTTCTACGCCCTTGCCTTGATTGTAAAAAAAACCCAGATTATTTTGCGCCGCAGCAAAACCCTGTTCAGCCGCTTGTTGATACAGGGCAAACGCTTTAGCCGCATCATCTGCCACGCCCTCGCCGTGTTCGTACATAACCCCCAGCGCGTATTGCGCCGGTGCGAAACCGGCCCGAGCCGCCGCCTCAAAAGCGGCTCTAGCCAGTTCAAATTGTCGCTGTTGATACGCCTGCAAGCCGCGCTGCCATTGCTGTCGGGCTTGTTCAAGCGGGTTTTCAGCCAAGCTTGGCGCGACTTGTCCGCTCTCGGCGGGGCGGGCAGACGGCGGTGGCGAGCTGGTTTGTGTCGGATTTTGCGTACAGGCAAAGAGAAAAAAACTACTGATAAAGACTAGACTGAGAGGTTTTTGCATCATTGTTCCTAACAAGATAAGGTATAATCCTTGCTTTTTCTAAAGCTTCCTTCACAACCTCAAGCAGAATTAAACCTATGTTACTTTGGCTAAGCGAATACTTGCTGCAATTTTACAGCGGCTTCAACGTGTTTCAATACCTAACCTTGCGTGCCGTATTAGGGGTTTTAACCGCGCTGTTCATTTCTCTGCTGATTGGACCCAAGCTCATTGAGCGTCTCACGCATCACCAAATTGGGCAAGCCGTGCGTGACGACGGACCTCAATCACATCTCTCCAAAGCCGGCACGCCCACTATGGGCGGCGCACTGATTATTCTCGCCATCGCCATTAGCACCCTGCTGTGGGC
>CAZOSP010000050.1:0-26896 GCA_964582525.1 uncultured Thiomargarita sp.
GTAAACCTTAGTTCATTGATATTTAAGATTTTAGTGCGAGGCTCGGAATTGCTGCAATATTCACTTTAAGAGTGTAAAATCACGCAGAAGCAAAATACTAAGGCTTTGGACAAGCGCATTGGCAAACGCTTACGCGCTTTGCGCCAACAGCGTGGTGTGCGCCATCTTTTCGGCGCAAATGCGGACAACGCCCACTCGCGGATCAAGGTTTGTAACCTTCATTCGAACGTTTTGATTATTTTTACAATGAAACGTTTGGGCGTAGGTTACAAACCTACACCCGCTCTTTTTACGCCTGCTAATTGCAGTCAAATATGAGGATTTTCGTCACCTCACTCAGTATCTCCCTCAAATTCTTCCAGCGTTTTGCCTTGCATGGCTCTTTGAATGGCTTTGTCCATGCGGCGTGCAGCAAATTCCCGCGTGGTTTGATCTAATGCCTCAATCGCTGCTTTAATAGCTTGCGGATTAGTGCCGCGCATGACGTGTAGCAGTTTATCGAGACGGGTATTAATCATCTCAAATTCGCTGCGTTTTAATAGGTGTTTGCCGTCGGCTTTCAGTGCGGCTTTTAGCGCGTTGACTACCCGATCTGCTTCGACTTGCTGCTCGCGCAAAGTACGTCGCGCCGCGTCATCGCCAGCGTGTTCCATCGCCTCGCGCAACATGCTTTCGATCTCGCTATCGCCTAAGCCGTAGGAAGGTTTGACGCTGATTTGGCTATGCGCGCCACTGGTTTGTTCTTGCGCAGCAACGCTCAGTAAACCGTCCGCATCGACTTGAAAAGTCACACGAATCCGTGCTGCGCCTGCGACCATCGGCGGAATGCCGCGCAGCTCAAAACGTGCCAGCGAACGGCAGTCGGTGACCAATTCGCGCTCGCCTTGCACGACATGAATTGCCATCGCCGTTTGTCCGTCTTTGAAGGTGGTAAACTCTTGCGCTTTGGCGACCGGAATGGTGGTGTTGCGTGGGATGACTTTTTCCACCAGTCCGCCCATAGTTTCTAGTCCCAAAGACAACGGTGTGACATCCAGCAGCAGCATGTCGCTGTCGGGCTTGTTGCCAGCTAAAATATCCGCTTGAATCGCCGCACCGACGGCAACCACTTTGTCGGGATCAATGTCAACATGCGGTTTTCGTTGGAAAAATTCGGCAACTTTTTGGCGTACCCGTAGCACCCGAGTCGAACCGCCCACCATCACCACTGCGCGGATGTCTTCGATGCTTAAACCCGCGTCGCGTAAGGCGCGGCGGCACGGCATCAGAGTTTTTTGTAAGAGCGGATCAATCAGTTGGTTAAATTGGGCGCGGCTGAGTTGTCCCTGCCAGTGTTGCCCGTTGTCCAGTTGCAATTCCATCGCCGCGGTGTCGTTGTCGGTTAGGGCTTCTTTGGCGGCGCGGGCAATCGAGAGTAATTGGCGGATGTGCTTGTGTTCTGCGTCGTCGGCAATCTCGGCTTGCTGCATAATCCATTGCGCAATCAGGCGATCCATGTCATCGCCGCCTAACGCCGAGTCGCCGGCGGTTGCCATGACTTCAAATACGCCACGCTGCAAGCGCAAAATGGAGATGTCAAAGGTGCCGCCGCCCAAGTCATAAATGGCAAAAATGCCTTCAGCGGCTTTGTCTAAGCCATAAGCAACTGCGGCGGCAGTGGGTTCGTTAAGCAGGCGCAAGACATTCAAACCCGCGAGTTTTGCCGCGTCTTTGGTGGCTTGACGTTGCGCGTCGTCAAAATAGGCGGGAACGGTGATGACCACGCCCGTTAAGTCGCCACCTAGCGAGGCTTCAGCGCGGTCGCGCAAGAGGCGCAAAATGTCGGCAGAAATTTGCACTGGACTTAACGCGCCAGCGGCGGTGTAGATGCGTGGCATTCCTGCTTCTTCAACAAAGTGGTAGGGCAGGCGAGAGCCTACCGATTTGACATCCTGTAAGCCGCGCCCCATCAGGCGTTTCACTGAGGCGATGGTGTTGAGCGGGTCTTGGCTGGCTTGTTGTTGCGCCTCAAACCCCACCAAAGGCGCGGCATCTTTTTGATAATGCACCACCGAGGGCAATAAATGCCGCCCTTGCGTGTCGGGCAAGGTTTCGGCTATGCCGCTGCGCACTGTTGCCACTAGGGAATTGGTGGTGCCGAGATCAATACCCGCCGCCAAGCGATGTTGGTGCGGGGCTTCGCTTTGTCCGGGTTCGCTGATGTGTAATAAAGCCATGATTGTTCCTAAAATTGTTCTTCTAAATTTAAGGCTTCTTCTTGCAATTTATAAAAGAATTGTAATTTGCCTAGTGTGTCTGCGCAGTCGTGATAGTTTTCTTGTTGAAATTGCGCTTCAAGTTGTTTAACAAATTGTTGAATGCCTTGTTCTATTCTATCCATGAACGCGCCTAAAGCAGTGAAAGGATCGGCTTGTTTGGGAATGTTTTCCAATGTTTCGCGTAATTCCATCTGTTCAAATAAGAACATCTGATCCATGCTTCGCACTTGCTGCGTATCCGTTTCAATCCCCTTGAGCTGAAGTAAATACTGCCCGCGCTTTAGGGGATGTTTTAAGGTTTGATAGGCTTCATTGATTTGTGTAGCGCGTTGCATGGCTAGACGACGTTCTTGCTCAGAGCTATTGGCAAATTTGTCGGGATGTGCGCTGCGTTGTAATTCTCGAAATGCCTCAGACAGTTGTGCTAAGTCTATGGCAAAATTTTCTGTTAAATGAAAGATTTTAAAATGATTATCTGTGAGTGACATGGCGTTTGTTCAAAAATATCTGCTGGGGGGAATTGGCGTACTGCTCGTGACACCTGCGAATATGATGATTGTCGCTTTTTCATACAAGCCGATTTTTGTATTTTTGTTGTGCTTTGGTAGGAATGAGCCGCGTTCCCAAGTGTCACTTGGGAACGCGGCAACTCAAACCTGTCAGGTTTTCAAAAACGCTTGTCACTATTCCCAGTTGGTGACATCTTTGTCATCGTCTTCGCCGCCTTCGCGTCCATCCGCACCAAAAGAATATAAATCGTACTCAGTACCATGTGTGCCGGGTTTTTTGTATTGATAGGGGTTGCCCCAAGGGTCTTTAGGCAATACCGGCTTAGGCAGGTAAGGACCATTCCAACGCTTGTTATTGCCGGGATTTTTGATCAGCGCGTCCAAGCTGTCGGGGTATTTGTGCATGTCCAAACGGTAAGTATCGAGTGCCGCGCCCAAATTGCTAATTTGCGCTTTAGCCGCGTCGCGCTGCGCACCGCCAAAGCGTTTAAACACTGAAGGACCGACCAATGCGGCTAACATGCCGATGATTGCCATCACAATGAGCAGTTCAATCAGGGTAAAACCGCGTTTTTTCTGGCGGCGTTTTGTTTTAAGTGTGTTTGTACTCATTAAAGTTCTCCAACGTAAGGGTTAAAATGTCATGACAGTCTGCCTCTAAACCTGACAGATTGTTGCGTAAAGGAGCGAATGTTGACTAAAAATGATGTCTGTGTCTGTGATAAGGACGGCTTGTATCTTATCAAGCTTATTTGTAAAGTGCTGAGTGACGATTTTTTTTATTCTCTACAGGACATTTTATGGACCATCAAGAAACGCAAGAAACCCCACAGGATAACAAAAACCCAGGACATTTGCATGAGCGTCTGCCGAACAGTCATGGCGGTATGCGCTTCGCGTTAATCCTCGAAAGTAGCATCGAACACATGCTATTCCATAGCCGCTGGGTGCTTGCGCCCATGTATTTAGGGCTCATGCTTGTATTGATTTTGCTCAGTATCAAATTTGGGCAAGAACTGCTAGACCTGATCCCGCATGTCTTGGAAGTGAAAGGCTCTAAACTCATTCTCGCCGCCTTAAGCCTAGTCGATTTAATGCTCATCGCTAATTTATTATTGATGATTATTTTCAGTGGCTATGAAAACTTTGTGTCAAAAATTGACATGGTGTCCGATCATGTGGATCGTCCCGATTGGATGGGCAAAATTGACTATACCGCAATGAAGCTGAAAGTCATCGGTTCGATTGTGGCGATTTCTTCCATCGAACTGCTCAAAGCTTTTATCAGCATCCATGACCTCCCTAAAGAGGATATTGCGTGGATGATCGGCATTCACATGACTTTTGTTATTTCCGGCGTGTTTTACGCCCTAATGGAAAAAATTTATCACTCGATTGACAAGCACTAATGGATACATTCACTCATTTTAATGCAGCGGGCGAAGCCCACATGGTCGATGTTGGCAACAAAGAGATTACCCACCGTATAGCGATTGCCGAAGGCTGGATCGACATGCAGCCGGATACCCTAGCTTTAATCCACAACGGTGCGCATAAAAAAGGCGACGTGCTAGGTATTGCGCGGGTTGCCGGTATTATGGGCGCGAAGCGCACGGCGGATTTAATCCCTTTATGTCACCCGTTGAGCTTAAGCAAAGTTGAGCTTAATTTTATCTGCCAAGCCGAGTCGCCCGCCGTGCAGTGCCGGGCGCAAGTCGAAACGCACGGGCGCACCGGCGTAGAAATGGAAGCCCTGACTGCGGTGCACATTGCCCTGCTGACGATTTACGACATGTGCAAAGCAGTCGATAAAAGCATGAGCATGTATGGAATTTGTTTGCGCGAAAAGCGCGGTGGACGTTCGGGGGTTTTTGTCCGACAGGAGTAGCGGCGCGACGATGCCGGGTGCAGAAACTGCTCGCGGATCAAGGTTTGCAAGCTTGACCCGGAGGTTTTGACTCACTTTAAGGTCATCTAAAACATTCAGGTGCAGAGGTTATAAACCTGCACCCGCCTTTCTCGCGCCGTTTGAGCTAATCGGGAGGTTAGCTCTCCCAGTCCCCGCCGCCGCAGACGGAATTTCGGCTCACTTGGAAGTGATCCGCTCCCAAACAAAGCCGTTATCAACTATTTTTGTTGGAGGTAACGCGCAATGTGAGTAAAATCCAGGGTTTTATTGACTCAGGTTACGCGGTCAGCTTTTTGCTGCAAAATATCGCTTGACGCGCAACAAATACAAACACAGCGTAGAGCAATGGCAACTTTTTCGCCCGACAGTCTGTTTTGCTGGGCGAAGAAAGCAGCCTTTGCACACTATCAGTTATTCAATAACCGCATTGGAGAATGACAAGTATGAATATATTTGCGGATGAACAAGCCAGCAGTTTAGTTGATGTGTTTGCTGAATTACACCGCGTGGGTATGCGCCAAGCCCTCATCGCACGCGGCTTTTTCTCGCTGTTAGCACTGCTTTGGTTGGCAACGCATAGCCCCGCCTATCGCGATTTTTTTTATCACTCAATACTGCTAGGGCTATTTTTTGGCGTTGGCTGGGTCTATTTGCTGCGCTATGGACATGAGCAGTCGCAGACTTGGCAACCTTATTTATTGGTGACTGCGGATGCCGGCTTGCTCACTGTGGGGATGCTATACCATCCGTATGAAGTCAGCGTCAATCTGCACCCTAGTTATATTTTTCTCACTTATTTCGCCTTGCTCGCGCTACATAGTTTATATTTTATGCCACGTTTAGTCGCTTGGTCAGCGGTGGTTTCCGCGCTGTTTTGGATGCTTGGTTTAGCGTTTTTATTAGACAGCACGACCAGCGAAGCGCAGCAAGCCATCGAAGTGTCCAGTTGGCTGTTGCAACTGTCTGTTATCATTTCGGTAGGTATGATAGTCAGTTTTAGTATGCACCAACTCAGCTATGTTGCCTTCAAACAGCTTAATACTGAACGCGAGTTTCACAATATCTTATTGGCAGAACGCGGCTTGAGCGGCGAAACCGACTATGATCGAGAAACTTTTACCGACGAATTGACGGGCTTAGGCACACGCGCCGCTTTTGAGCGTGACAGTTCGCAATTTGCTTGCGTCTTTAATGAAGGACGCTTGATTGATTTGAGCATTGCCTTGATCGACCTAGAGGGCGCCGAGCAGGTGCTGCAACAGCGCGGCGAAGCGGCTTATCAACAACTGATGCGCGAATTTGCCAAAGTCTCACGGGCGCGTTTTCGCTCCTCTGACATGCCCTATCATCTGGGCGAACACCAATTTGCCCTGCTCGCCCCCGGTGCCACCCCTGGCAATGCCGACCGCTTGCACAAACTGTTAGACACCGTAGTTGCCGAAGTACGCGCTCAAGGCTTTCCTGAAATCAGTGCCAAAATGGGCTTATCCACGCTGCACGAAGCAACACACGACGCAGCCGTATAATGGCGCACCAAGACATGCAGCGCATTTTACTCAAAACCACCATCCCCTATGCCCGTGACGACTGGCACATTCGACGCTTTTCCCTGTTACACCTACAGCTCAGCGCCATTACCGACGAGCAAGGCGAGGCGTTATTTGAAGTCTTGGCACATGATCGCCGTGACGATGGCGCGGGTAACGACAGCGATTTGCAAAGCCTGTTTGAACAGGACATTGAACAACTGTGGTTGTTTGCGGTGGGCTGCGGCATTGGCTTAAGTGCCGCAGATATTGAAGCGATTGATTATTTCCGCCAACGCGGGGGAGCCTGTTTGCTGGCTAAAAATGGTGCTGATAGCGTCAATAACGTCAGCCAACTGAGTCTTATCGGCTCTGCCTTTACTGCGCAAAAACACACTTATGACTCCGGTGCAAATGGTGATTATCAAGTCATTCAAACGGATACAAAATGCAATCATGCTATTTTACAAAACACACAGGGAGCGCGTTTACACTACTTACCCGCCCACCCGCAAGAAAGCCCGTTGCAAATTCCGCTAGGCTGTGAAGATTTTGCCCAAGTCATTGCACAAGGTCGCTGTCAACACAGCCAGCAGCCGTTTAATCTAGCTATCGCCGTTGATGCTACCTCAGATGTCTATGGCTACCGCTTAGGACGCGCCGTCCTTGATGCCAGCTTTCAACGCTTTGTCGATTACAATCTCGACCCCAGTTTCGGCTGCCCCTCTTTTCTCAATATGCCGTCTGGTAACACCATGCTCATCCACCCGCAAGCACGCGAAGAGACCAATACTTATTTCTGCAATATTGCTTTGTGGTTAGCGGGAGAAATTTGATCAGCTTTTCTCGATAAGTGAATACCCATGATGGACGCAACCAATCCCTTAGATCAATTACATGACCTGATTCTTCCAGTGCCGATTTCTTGGTGGCCGCCCGCGCCGGGTTGGTGGATTTTGGCAACATTGCTATTGATGATGCTCATTTTCGCGCTGCGCAAAGGCTGGCAGTGGTATCAACGCGGCGTACCTAAACGCGCCGCTTTGAAACAACTTAAACAGCATTGGCAAGCCTATCAGCGCGATCAAAACGCCCTACAATTATTGCGCGACCTAGATATTTTGCTCAAACGTATGGCTCTAAGTTATTTTCCGCGTGAACAGATCGCGCCCCTGCACGGATCGGCATGGCTAGAATTTTTAGACAAAAGCGGACAAACACAGGGCTTTACTCGCGGCGTGGGACGTTGGTTAGGCGATGGTTTGTACCAAGCCGAGATGCCGCTGCATCAGCCCGCGCAATTGCAAGCTTTGCTGAATTTATGTCGTGATTGGATTAGGCAGCAGGGCTAAAAGCTGACTATAATGTGGAGGTCGTTCTTGGTTCTTAGAGAATGGCTTTTCTTTCATCTGCGTGAACGAGGAGATTATCATGCACAAGCGTGTTTTTTTATTAATCTTGATGATGAGTTGGGGCAGTTCTCTGTTTGCCGTGACGGCTAGTGACGAAGAGCAGAAATTGTATCGTTTAATTAATGAGTATCGTGCAGAAAATGGTTTGTCCGCCATTCCTTTTTCTGTGTCTTTAACCGAAGTGGCGCAGGCGCATGTGCGTGATTTAGACGCAAATCCGCCGAGCGGCAGTTGTAATATGCACAGTTGGTCAGCTAATGGTAATTGGACAAGCTGTTGCTATACTCCAGACCATGCACAAGCACAGTGCATGTGGAATAAACCTAAAGAAATCGCCGGTTATCCGGGGAGTGGCTATGAAAATTCGTACATGCACAGCGGCAGCGCGACGGCTGAAGGGGCTTTAGCGGGTTGGAAAACTACCCCAGGTCATAATACGGTTATCCTCAATCAAAGCATTTGGGCTGATAATACTTGGCAAGCTTTAGGTGTTGGCATTTATAAGCAATATGCCGTCATTTGGTTTGGCAGCGAAGTCGATCCCAAGGGGACGATTAGCACTGGGGATACGACGACAAAACCCACTGAACCAACCACCCAACCCACCAGCACCGCTCGCCTGATCAACATCTCCACCCGCGCCAAAGTTAGTAGCGGACAAGATGCCGCAATTGCCGGCTTTGTCCTCAGCGGCAGCGGCAGCAAGCGCGTTCTCATCAAAGCCCTTGGCGCCAGTATGCAGGATGCGGGCGTAGCAACTCAGCTAGACCCGAGCATAGACCTGTTCGATATGCGCAACACCAGCGCACCGACACACAGCAATCGCGCTTGGGGTAACGACAGTCGCGCCAATGACGTGCCGCAGCATTTGCGTCCACCGAGAAGCCAAGAAAGCGCCATACTCTATGACTTGAGTGCAGGGGCTTACACGGCGATAGTCAATCCTGAACAAAACAGCGGCGACGTTGGATTGGTCAGTGTGGATGAAATCAGTGGCGATGATTCCTTAAAACTGATTAACATCAGCACCCGCGCCTTAGTGGATAGCGGACAAAACAATGCCATTGCAGGCTTTGTGATTCAGGGCGAAGGTACGCTGAAAGTGTTGATTAAAGCGGCGGGACAGAGCTTGCGCGATGCTGGCATTAACACGTCCTTGGATCCGAAACTGACGTTGGTGGATATGCAGACCCGCGCTACGCTGGCAGAAAATGATGATTGGGGCAGTCATCCGCGTCTGAGCGAAGTGCCGAGCGCGGTGCGTCCGACTCATTCGCAAGATGCCATGCTGGTCATGGATTTGTCCGCTGGGGCTTATACCGCGCTGGTTTCGCCCATGGGGGTTAGTGGCGTTGGTTTAGTCTCGGTGGATTTGTTGCAGTAATAGCGGTATTGGTTTGGTAAATAGGCTATCACTTAATTCGCTCTATGTTTTTATATTTTAACGTAAAGCGGATTAAAAAAGTGTGAATGTCGCCTTTTTCAAGGATGGCGTTTCTTTAGAACTGCGTAAGCGAGGAGAACATCATGCGCAAGTGCATTTTTTTATTAGCTTTTTTTATACACCCCCTCTGGGTTGTAGCTTTACCTAGTCTGAATATCTATCAATTTACACCTACATCAAACAAAACATTGCCGGGAAACAGTACGGAAAATCGACCTTCCGCCTATGGTTGTACTGGCGGTTTTAACACAAATGATCAAATTGGGCATTTATCCTTAATTGTCCAATTTTATCAAAATGGGTGCTATACCGATGGTCGTTATAATCATAATCAATATTTAGTTGAGGAAGGCTCATTAATCGGCAGTAATGGTGGTAATTTTACTGCTTACAGAATCCATGAACCTAGTCATAAAGCAAGTAATTTTCTTGCTTCTCAACATAGTATCTATTATCAGTTTCCAAGCAAAGAAGATTACGCTATCTATGAGTTATCAGGCAGCACATTAAATAAAATTACAACAGTATCAGCTACTTCGATAAATACCACAACTTTTGTTCCTGTTAATGATCTTTCAGCTAGCACTATTGAAGGTTCTCGTACCTTTGTGTTTGTTCCTGCGATGCAAAAACTCAGTGTTTTTAGCACGTTAGACAATGGTGTAGAGGGTGCGCAACTTAAAACTACAGTACTTGGTAATGTGCTGAAATATCGTTACCCTGTCAATAACGTACCTTTTGACACACGCCTAGATTTTACAGGCAGTCCAAATACTTGGAGCAATGTATATGCGTTGACCAAGCAATTTTTTCTGTTACCCAATAACAATAATCTTGGTATGTTATGGCAAGATCAAAACAATGCCGCTCTTTATCTCACTTGGATGGGGACGGATTTGCAATCGCCGCATACCGTTTCGTTGCCAAATAACAGTAACGAAGATTTAGCTGCCGTTACACATGACGGTGCAGGCGGTATTTTTTATCTTACGATTCAAGAAGGTTCTGGCACAGATACAGAAATAGCACGTACTGCAACGCTTTATGTGGTTAATCAAAGCGGTCAATTGCTTCGTAAAAAAAGCCTAGATACTTCACGTAATGCTCTGAATATGGTGACTTTTACTCATAATAATGCAGCAGACTTACATTATCTAAACGGCAAATTAGGCTTAATGCTCGCTCGTCAAATGCACCGAGGCAATGATGGACTCAATCACCAAGGCGCAATAGCTGTCGTTTTTGATGCGAGTAGCCTTAATATGCTGCGGAATTTAGGGCAAACTTCAGGTCATTCGCTTGATAACATCCTACTAACGGGCAACAGCCAGGGCGAATTTCTGGGTTTGGATTTAGGTGATAATTATCCGCGTGGTGTGAATTTACATAAGTTTAGCGATGCCAGTAAACGCTCTCGAGTGGTCTATACCTTCAAAACTGAACATGGTCAATCCGCAAATAGTCCGGCTGGTGCGGTTTATCCCATGTACACCAACATCAGTAATGGCTCAAAAACTTACTACCAATGGTCAAACGATAACCGAATGTACTCAGAGTTAGGCGGTGTTATCGAAACTGACAAAGGTTATGTCGTGATTTTTGCGGGCGAAGCTGCTAATGGTCGCGCTTTAGATAACAGCCGCGTTGGTAAGTATTTAAATGATCCACGTAATATCGGCATGGTATTAGTGCGCAAAGATTTTGAAAATGCTTCAGGGTCTGGCAATGAAGTGTCTGATGATCTGATATTGACTTCGGGACTCACTGAAAGCGGTGGTTTTTACACGTTTAATGGTACTTGGTCAGCACAACGTAATAAAGGCGTTGTGTGGTTGACTAACTATCAAAATTCAGCTTCAGAAAATGCCAGCCGCCTTAAGGCTGTACCACTAACTGATGGCAACATTATGGTGTTATGGGAAAAATGGACAGCCTCTAACTATGTCAATAGCTACGCAATGAAAATCACAGACACGGGTAACATCATTACGCCTCCTGCGGAACTAGGCGAAATGGTACGCCTCAATCGTACAGACGATCCACTGGTCATCAATAATGCGGTTTATCTCGCTGCGGGGGATAAAAACGATAAAAAATTAGAGCTTATAGTCATTAATCCTGATACACCTAGCCAGCAGCCCAACTATACACTTAATCTTAGTATAAATGGTTCTGGTACAGTTAGTAGCAACCCCGCTGGCATTCATTGCAGCACCACATGTAGCGCAAGCTACTCTGCCAATAACAGTGTCAGTTTGACAGCCATAGCTACGAATGGCTATCGATTCAGTAGTTGGGGTGGGGCTTGTGGTGGTTCAGCCGCAACCATTACTCTAACCATGACGGCTGCCAAAAATTGTAGTGCAACATTCACAAATTCAACCACCGCTCGCCTGATCAACATCTCCACCCGCGCCAAAGTCAGCAGCGGACAAGATGCCGCGATTGCCGGCTTTGTCCTCAGCGGCAGCGGCAGCAAACGCGTTCTCATCAAAGCTCTTGGCGCCAGTATGCAGGATGCGGGAGTGGCAACTCAGCTAGACCCCAGCATTGACTTATTCGATATGCGCAACACCAGCGCACCGACACACAGCAATCGCGCTTGGGGTAACGACAGTCGCGCCAATGACGTGCCGCAGCATTTGCGTCCACCGAGAAGCCAAGAAAGCGCCATACTCTATGACTTGAGTGCAGGGGCTTACACGGCGATAGTCAATCCTGAACAAAACAGCGGCGACGTTGGATTGGTCAGTGTGGATGAAATCAGTGGCGATGATTCCTTAAAACTGATTAACATCAGCACCCGCGCCTTAGTGGATAGCGGACAAAACAATGCCATTGCAGGCTTTGTGATTCAGGGCGAAGGTACGCTGAAAGTGTTGATTAAAGCGGCGGGACAGAGCTTGCGCGATGCTGGCATTAACACGTCCTTGGATCCGAAACTGACGTTGGTGGATATGCAGACCCGCGCTACGCTGGCAGAAAATGATGATTGGGGCAGTCATCCGCGTCTGAGCGAAGTGCCGAGCGCGGTGCGTCCGACTCATTCGCAAGATGCCATGCTGGTCATGGATTTGTCCGCTGGGGCTTATACCGCGCTGGTTTCGCCCATGGGGGTTAGTGGCGTTGGTTTAGTCTCGGTGGATTTGTTGCAGTAAACCCTTAGCGATTTGGCGGATTGGCGATAGGCGAATAGGCTATCGCTTAATCCGCTTTACCATTTTTTACATGATTATCATGCTTGAATTTCTCGCCCCTTGGGCATTCTTTTTTATCGTTTTACCGCCGCTGTTCTGGTGGCTGTTGCCGCCCGCCAAAAGTCAAGCCAGCAGTGCCTTGCGTGTGCCTTTTTATGCGGAACTGGAAAAATTCAGCGGACCAACGCAAGGCGCGCAGGCACTGGGACAGCGTTGGCTGGTCGCGCTTGCCGCTTTGATTTATTTGCTGTTATTACTGGCAGCCACCCGTCCGCAATGGCTTGGCGAGCCGATAGAAATTCCGGTCAGCGGGCGGGATTTGATGTTGGCAGTGGATTTGTCCGGCAGTATGGAACAAACCGATTTGCAGATTAACGGACAAGCGGTGGATCGCCTGAGTGTGGTGAAAGCAGTGTTGAGCGAATTTATTGAACGTCGCGAGGGTGATCGTCTGGGCTTGATTCTGTTTGGCGAACAGGCGTATCTGCAAACCCCGCTGACCTTTGACCGCACAACAGTCAAAACCATGTTGCAAGAATCTGAAATTGGTTTAGCGGGTCAAAAAACCGCCATAGGTGACGCGATTGGGCTGGGGGTGAAACGCTTGCGCGAGCGTCCCGCCGACCATCGGGTGTTGATTTTACTTACCGACGGCGCAAATAACGCGGGGGCTTTGCAGCCCGATAAAGCCGCCGAACTCGCTGCACAGGCGGGGGTGAAAATCTACAGCATCGGCGTGGGTGCGTCACACATGCAGGTACGCAGTTTTTTTGGGCAAACCCAAACCGTCAACCCGTCCCGTGATTTAGACGAGAAAACCTTGCAACAGGTCGCGGAAAAAACCGCCGGACGTTATTTTCGCGCCCGCGATACACAGGAATTAGAGCAGATTTATCAATTGCTGGATGAACTTGAACCGGTTGAAGTGGAAGCTGAGGTGTTTCGTCCCACTACCCCCTTGTACCCTTATCCTTTAGGCTTGGCTTTGCTGCTTTCCATGTTGTTAGCAGTGCGTCATTATTATTTAACTCTTGGCGGCCAGGCGAGGCTGTAGTCTTCGTATTGAATGGTCAAATTAGGGCTGTAATAAGGATCGATTTGTAAAAAGTCGCCCCAGCGTTTGCGCATGAAGGCGATTTCTTTTTGTAATTGGCGGTATTTTTTGGCGGTATCGTCAGCACCGCGACTGGCGGATTCCAGATGGTAAAGCTCGGCGTGTGGTGTCCACAGAATGCGATAACCGGCTTGGCGCAGACGCAGGCATAAGTCCACATCATTAAACGCAACTTTGAGTTTTTCGTCAAAACCACCGATTTCTGCAAAGACTGATTTGCGCAACACTAAACAGGCGGCAGTCACCGCGCCTATGTTTTGCGTCACAAAAGGTCGCCACTGATACGCTGGAGCTTCGCGCAGAACATGCTTGAAACCATGCCCCGCCAAGCCGCCTAAACCAGTAACCACGCCCGCATGTTGCAGGGTATCACCTGCGTAATAGAGTTTCGCCCCCACCGCGCCAATGTCGTGCCGCAGGGCGTGACTGACCATTTCTTGAAGCCAATCTTTGTGCTGCATTTTTAAGTCATTATTCAGCAATGCCAGCAGTTCGCCCTGCGCCTGTTTCGCACCTAAATTATTTAATTGCGAATAATTAAAAGGTGCGTCGTGACGAATCACCTGAAAGCTGGGTTGCTGTTGATCCATAGTGTGCAGATAGGCGCGTGTCTCGCTGTCTTGGCTGCCGTTATCAAGAACGATAATTTCCAGATTGGCATAATCAGTTTGGTAGAGCAAACCATCTACAGTCGCCATTAATAATTCCAGCTTGTCGCGGGTAGGAATAATCACGCTGACCAGCGGCAGATTGTCGGGCAGCGGATAACGCACGCGCAGGTGTTGGGTGGCGGTGATGGCAACGCGAATGTGCGGATTTTGTTGCTGCACATAGGCTTGCACAGCCGCTTGCTGCACGCTTGCGTCGCGTGTTTGTGGCTGCGCGTGATACAGCACACGCGGAATATGAACAATATTGTCCGTGTTGCGTTGTTGCAGCAGGCGCAGGGTTAATTCATAACTTTCCCAGCGCGGATACGCCGCGCTGAATCCGCCCGCTTCCTTGATAGCTTGCAAACTGTGCAGCATCCCGCGCTGCAAGTAATCTTGCGCCAGCAATAAATCAGGATTCCAGTCGGGCTTAAAATGCGGATCATAACGATGCCACTGCTTATCCAACCGGTCTTCGTCACTGTAAATCAGCCACGCCCGTGAATGTTCTTGCGCAGCTTGTGCGACATAATGCAAGGCACATTGATGCAGCATATCGCCAAGCTGCAAACACATCACATAATGGGCATCTTGTTCTCGCTGCAACAGCACATTTAAGCGTTCAGACAGGGGTGATTCTGGCGCGCAGGAAACACAATGAATACGCTCACCGTTGAGAAAATCCAGCCCTTCGAGTCGCGCCTGCGGGGCGATCACATACAGCGTCCAAAGAGGATAAATCTGTCGCACCACTGAGGCGACAGTTTTTTGCAAAGCAGCACGCTCATACTCATCTGGCAACACCAACAACAGTATGAATTGCTGTTCCCAGTTTTCCTGCGCAAGGTGCATTTCATCCAATTCTTCCGCTGTAGGGCGATCAAACTCAGACAGCCATTGATGATATTCAGCGCTATCATGCCAAGGCGTGTAAGACATCAGCCTGCCTTGCTGGCGATAAGGCAGCAAATGATTTTTTTTCCACGCCTCAATGCTGCGATTCACCCGTGCTACATGATCTCGTGCGGTCGGACCCACTGGGCGGCGCAATAGTTTGAGAATTTGTCGGGTAATGCTATCGCCAACCCGCCAGCTAAAAGACGCATACACATCGCGGATGTCGCGCTGCAACTGCGAAAGCCATTGCAGCAGGCGATACACTTCCGCTTCGCGCTCGTTAAGCTGCTCGCGTAATTGCTGGTTTTCCGCCATTAAACGGTGGATTTGCCGATTAAGAGGGTCATTAGGGTTTGACATCGAGTTGCAGCACCTTATGATATTCCGTCAACACTTGATGCGGTGTGCCTTCAATCTGGCTCACACCCTGTTCAATCCACACCGCACGGTCGCAAAGCTCATGGATAACCTGCCCATTGTGCGAAACAAACACCACCGTCTTATTGGCTTTAATGCGCTCTTTCATCGCCTGGGTGGATTTTTGATTAAATTCCACGTCGCCCACGCCCAGCACCTCATCCACCAGCAAAATATCCGGATCAGCCTGAAATGCCACAGAAAAACCCAAGCGCGCCATCATGCCCGAAGAATAAGTGTGAATCGGACGCTCAAAAAAATCGCCAAGTTCCGAAAATTCTTTAATATTTTCCAATTTTGATTGAATGAATTGACGCTTCAAACCCAACAGCATACCGCTCAAAACCGCATTTTCGCGTCCGCTCAAATAGGGAATAAAGCCCAACCTCAAAGACAACAAGGAAATCCGACAATTTGCTCTCTGCAAGCTGCCGCGATCTGGTTTAATCAGCCCCGCCATGAGCCGCAACAAAGTGCTTTTACCCGCACCATTACGCCCAATCACGCCGAGCGTCTCGCCCGCATACAAATCAAACGACACCTCTTGCAACGCCCAAAAAGCCGAGCCAAACAGCCCACGATGTTGACGATAGGCTACGCCAACCTGATGCAAAGACATGATAGGAGAAGAATCAGACATTAGGCGGTAATTCTAGGGTAAATGTATTCAAAACGGCGCAACAAGAACAGACTAAACACAATGCCGAGCATAGAAACTATGGTAATCACCAGCAAGGCACGCCAATCAGGCCACTGCTGATACATTAAGATATTGCGGTAATCTTCAATTAAATTAGCCATGGGATTAAGATAAAAATAAAACTGCAAATCAGGCGGTACAAATTCAGAAGCCTTAAAGAACAAGCCTGAAACAAAAAACACTGCGGTTAAAAAATTTTCTATGACAAAACGAATATCGGGCAAAAAAGGCACAATAGCGGCAAGAAATAAAGTACAAGCAACAATAAACAACCATTGTACCAATAAAACTAGCGGTAAAGCCGCGTAATATTGATTAGGCAAATAGCCGCCACTCCATAAAAAAATCAGCAACAAGGCAAACACAAAAACAAACTTCACCGCATCGGTTAAAATGACAATAATCGGAAATAAAAACTTGGGTAAATACACCTGCTGCATGAGACCATGATTGTGCAAAATACTCAGTTCACCATGTGCCAGCGTTGATTTAAACCATTGCCAAGTAACCAAACCAATCAACAAAAACTGGGTAAAGTTTTCAATGGAATTTTTATACAAAACACCAAACACCAGATAAAACACTGCCATAAACATGATAGGTTCAAATACCCACCACAGAAAACCCAAATAGGTGCGCTCCGTTTCAGCACGAAGATCGGCGTAGGTTTTATAGAGAACAAGATCGAGGTATTGCTTAAACATAGACAACCTTATAAAACAATGTGTCTTATTCTTGGGTTAGGGTAATTAAAGGCTGTATTTGACAATGATTGACTACAGCTTGTTTAGGCAGCGCATTCAAAGCAATTACACGCCCGTTAATGGGTGCAATAATCTGGGTTTCTTGAAGAATAGCTTGGACTTTTACTAATTGCGCTCGCGCTTGTTCAAGGGCTGCTTGGGCAGCAATATAGGCATTATTTGCCAATTCATATTCATGGGAAGCAATCAAAGTTTGATCATGTAGTTCTTTGGTGCGTTCAAATTCGCGTTTAGCTTCCTGCAAATGGGCTTGATTATGTTTGATGGTGGCTGTGGCTATTTGAATGTCAGCATTGAATTTACTTTGCTCTAAACTCAGCAAAGTTTGTCCGACCTTAACCGAGTCGCCGAGTTTAACATGTACTTTAGCAATAATACCGGATTGTACTAAACCCAGTTCAATACCTTGTTTGTCTGTTTTGTTAGTTTCAGCAACCGCGAGATTGTTTGCACTGAGCAAAGCAAGCAGATAAAAAATCCATATAAATTGAGTTTGCATAATAAGCTAACCTCTTGAGTATGTGAAATAGCAAGAATACAGAAAATGATTACTCTACTTGAACAATAAGCGACTGGTAATAATAATCCAGCCAGAGACAGGATGCGCACCGTCTTTTGGCTGCGCACGCGCCCCGATACACCACAACACGCCGACTTCCGTTACCGCAAGAGGGTTAATTCCCTCTATTTATCAATGCGCCCTTTCAGTCACCGGGCGACTCTATTGAGATTGCTCCTTACACTGATGTGTTTTCGTTATAGGCAAATAACTCACTAAATATGTTATCTAAGTCTTTCTCTAAATTACCCTTGTATTTTTTGTGTGGAATACCAATTTTTTCAAGAACCATTTGAAATTTCTGGTAGCCATTTTCGCTTCTCATTTCAATCCAATATATTCCTAAATCCTCAAGTTGATTTTTATTTTGAATAGACAGTTTGTCGGCAATAAAGATATTAGTTGATCTTGCAATGACAGCATCAGCACTTTCTGGATTTCCATTCCCCATTAGTTTCACTTCACACAAATATTCTTTCCCATCTTTCAGCAAGTAAAAATCTATTTCTCTGTCAAAACCTTTAGTTTTATCTTTTTTGAATTTTGATTTATAGCTATGTGTATCAACAGAATATAGCTTACAAAGCGTTTTCATCAGTGGATTTTCAACTCGTTTACCTGCGCTGCTCCAAAGCCCGCCACGCAGTGCTGCGCGTTTAACTGCAAGCGTGTTTATCACGATTAAACTTTCACTTACATTCAAATCAACAGAAACACCCTTGAATTTAATGGTTAAAGTTAAATCAAGTTCGTCCTCTATTGCGACTAAATTTTTAATACTTTCATACAGTATATCATAATGTTCATTGGCGGCATCAATGACTATTTTTTTCGTAGAAGAATTAAACATATTGTGAATAGTTTTCTGGTTTAATCCTGAATTAATCGCAATATCTTTAGGCGCAAGATTTGAATTAAGGAATGCTTTTTTATACCAATCAACTGTAATATCTTTACTTTGTAGTTTTGCATTAACTACTTTTTTGAAAAAATCAATGCTAAATTGCAAAAACTCGGCATTAATAAGCGTTATTACTTCAATTCTATAATCTTTTCCATTTAAAAGCTTACGAATAATATTTTTGGCGACTTCTTCGGTTAATGTCATTCTATTATTTTCTCAAATTCTTTAAGCGTTAAAAATCTCGATTCTATGGTATCAAAAATTTCCTTTGCTTTTTTAGATTTCATATACTCGAAATAGGTTTTATCTTTTTCTGTTAGAAAAAAATAACGTTCTAAGCTTTTTGCGGTTCTTCCCAGTGTTCCGCTGCCCGCAAATGGATCAAAAAGCAGGTCGCCTTTATAGGAGTAATACTGAATAACTCGTTTGCAAAGTTCAACCGGAAAAACGGCTGAATGAATTTTATCAAAACAAGGATCAATTTTCCAAACATTTGTTGTTTCGTATCCTTCGGTGACTTTGCTGTTTTGAACAGTTTGCCAATCATATTGACGTATGTTCCAATCTAAAAGCTGTGCCGTCGATTTTCTGTAAACCATTAAATACTCGGTTACCGCATTGGGTTTGTAAGCAAGAGGTTTTCTGTGTTGCTGAAAGCCACCTATACGATTTTTTACACTCGCTTCTGGTTTCATCCAAACAATATCATCAATAAATTCCCAGCCCATTTCTATTAAATAAGGATGAATATCAAACGGAATAGGGTAACGCTTACTACTGTGCGCTCGACTAATTCTAGGAATTATTATTGGCGATGTATTTACAATGAGAAAACGCCCTTCTTTAGTAATTCGGTACACCTCTCTAAATACGTCTGCAAGAAATTCTAAATAGGCTTTATAACTTGGATAAATTGAATAATCTCTTGCATTGTAGTAAGGCGGGGAAGTAAAAGTTAAATGTATGCTTTCATCTTTGAGCAATCGCATTGCTTCAATAGTGTCGGCATTGACCACAACATTCTTTAAGTAGTCGTAACTTTCTATATGCGGTTGTGCATTTTGGTTTTTATGTTCTGCAAAATAGGCTTTGTAAATAAGCGTCCGTACTATCTCATTTTCGTGATTGAGCAACGGCTTTAAACTATCATCAATTTTATTGACACCTTTGAAAACCAGCAGTCCTCTAATAGCTTGACAAACAATTTTCGGGTCATCATCTTGAAGAATCTTAGTTAAGATACTTTGTCCTTTTGTTGTTCTCATGCGTCCGATTGAGGAAACCGCTTCCCGTCTTACATTTGTGTCACTATCGTTAATGGCTGTGTTTTTTAGAATGGGTAAATACGCTTCGTTACCTAATTTTCCGATGGTTTTAACGACTAACAGTCGTACAGTCGAATTTTTATGTGCCAGTAAATTAGGCAGGAAACTTCCATCAAAATTTTTGGGTAATTGTCCTAAGTTTTCAAGAATGAAGGTCAGCGAACCGCTATCTTGATAATCTTTTATAAGATGTTCAATAGCATTGCTGTCATTATTTTTCAGTTCTTTGATATATTCTTTGGTCAGCATTTTAAATAATATACTCAATGCAAGCAGTCATATCCTACTCTACACGGGTTTTTTTGGGGTTTGGACTTGGCGACTTTGTCAGACTTGGTAGCCGTTTTCTGGCTACTTGACTCGTTGCAGTCATCCTGATCATCGGGAGGCGGCGGAATCAACGTATCGTCGTCCTCTTGTAAAAAACTTTATAACAAATGGCAAGTTAATTCTAGTTTTTAGCTTGTTTATTTAAGCTATTTCTTTCCCAAAAAACACCGTCAAAATATCCTTGAATACTCGGATCGCCACTCGCTATTTGCAAACGCTTGAGTGCCCAACAACAATATTCTTTATTGAGTTCTATACCGCTATATTTTCTGCCGGTCTTTTTGGCTACAACCGCCGTTGTTCCACTGCCGAGAAATGGATCAAACACAAAATCATTAGGCTTAGAGCTTGCTAGGATTAATTTAGCCATGAGTTTTTCAGGTTTCTGTGTAGGATGATCGGTGTTTTCCGCCATTGACCAAAAAGGAATGGTTATATCTGTCCAGATGTTAGACGGATGGGTTAAACGAAAATTACCTGCCGGTTCTTTTTGCCAATCTTTAGGTTGTCCATTTATTGTGTAGGGTGCAAGCACTTTACGTTTCAGTTTTACTGCATTCACATTAAAAAAATAAGTATCCGATAAGGTGCAGAACCATATATCTTCGGTGTTATTTTTCCAATTGATTTTTGCTCCACGTCCTTTTTCGCGCTCCCAAGTAATGCGATTGCGTACATAAAAATAAGTTTCAAGAATGGGGAAAATAAGCGCGGATGTTTTCCAATCAGAACAAACATAAATAGTTGCCTGTGTTTTTAATTTTGGTAGCAACCTATTGATTACTTTTTGAAACCAAGCTTGATAGTCGTTTTTTTCTTTTTCCTTAAACAGATGTCCGTGGTAATTTTTCCAGAGATTGTAAGGTGGGTCAAGCACTAGCAAATCAATAAATTTATCGGGTAAATGATCAATGATGTCAAACATATCAGCATTAATTATTTTTCCATTAAGTTCTTCTGCTTCAACTGATTTTTGAATAGATACAAGGTCTTTTGCAAGCCGTTCTATTTCTTGCGGATCGCAACATAAGGTACGGTTTTTTATGGCTCTTGGTGTCATACTTGGTTTTGTATTTTGCAACATTTATTCATGCCATTCAATAGTTGCCCAACAAGCACAGCTAACTGGCTCACTGCAAAGAACGCTAATGGTAGGCAAACAAGGAAGACGCTTTGCCCACTCTACAGGGCTGGGAGAAGGTCTCATTATAAGGTATTTTTGCCAAGGGGAGTGACACTCAATGTGAGTTAGGCAGTTTTTTTGCCGTCTGCCTAACGGATAGCCTCTGTTGCAAAGGCTTCACTTCGAGAGTTTTTAAGACTGCCAAGCCGGGCTTGGAGTGCGGAGGGCTTACCAAGCGAGCTTGGTAACGCACGGTGTTAAGTCACCGCTTTAGACGTATACCATCAATTTGCCGATGCGGGCGCGGCAATTTCGATAGTCATAGGCTGTTTGCTGACCACGGTGTTGCCTTCATCGGTTTGATAGGCGAAACTCAAGGTGATGGTGCCGGCTACCTCTAAGCCCGCGCCCTCCCAAATTTGGATAAACTCGAACAGCGGCAGCCCTGCTGCGGCTTCTTTATAAACCGGCGGAAAGACTTCTGCGGGGTTGGCAATCACTTCTAAGCCATTAGGCGTGAAAGCAAAATGCAGAATTTCATTGCTGCCATCGGGATTTTTTATGTCGTAGCTGCCGTAGGCGAAGAAACGTCCGGGTTTGCCAACATCTTCAGGGGCGGGACGTATTTGTGCGGCGATGTCGTGAGTGGACGTGTGCGTTGCCTGCACTTGTTTCCAGTATTCGGTCAGATCACCGTCAACCGCATCACCGCCAGTAAATACCGCAGCACTGTCAGAGCCGTCAGCTAGATTGATGGCACCTAAAAAGTCTAAGCGTTTGGTGCTGATCGGAATGACGTTGTTTTGCTTAGAATATTGGTTGTAGTAAATGTCGATCAATTCAGCAAATGTGCTCGCATATTGAGAATTGCCAGCTAAGTCGTTGGTTTCTGAAGGGTCTTTGCTGAGATCAAACATGTACCAGCTTTCATCCGCAAATTTTTGTGACAATTTCCAGTTGCCTTTGCGCAGTCCTTTGATACCATCCATTTCGAAGCCTAAATAACGCTCAGGATTGCAGAAGAATTGCCCTTTCGTCAAAACGCCTGCCATAGAAACTCCTTCCATTGCCTGCAAAGGCTTATCATTCCATTCAGCCGGATAAGTCGCACCGCCCATTTCCAAGAAAGTTGGGGCAACGTCCATCACTGAACTCAGGCAATCGTATTTAAGACCTCGCAGATTGGACTGCGGATAGCTAATCAAAGCGGCTGTGCGGATACCACCTTCAAAGCTGGTGGATTTGTATTCATGGAATGGGGTACTCATTAAATTCGCCCAGCCTTCACCGGGATCAATATAGGATTGAACGCCGCCTAAGTTATCCAATAATGTCTGGAATTGAGCCGCATCAAAGTTGGGGTCTTTAGGATCAGTGACAAAATTTTGCAGGCTATATGGAAATTGTTGCAAAATAGCTTGCATCCGCGGTCCGCCGAAACTGAAAATCGGTGCAATGACTTCTGCGCCATTGTCAGAAAAGATGAAAAATACCGTATTATCATATTCGCCGCTGTTTTTCAGATGCGCGATCAATTTCCCCACATTGCTATCGAGATTTTCCACCATCGCGGCATATACTGCCATGCGAGTGGCTTCTAGGAGTTGCACTTGTGGATCGAGGCTATCCCATGCGGGGATTTTTTCTGGACGGGGTGGCAGGGTGGCAGTTGCGGGTAAAAAGCCACTGGCTTTTAAGCGTTCAAAGCGTTCTTGACGCAATATATCCCAACCTTTTTTGTAGGTTTCAACATATTTTGCCGTGATCTCTGTGGGGGCTTGCAACGGCGTATGCGTAGAAAGGTAGGACATGTTCAGATAAAAAGGTTTATCGGCAGGTTTGTTCGTCAGCATCTCGATTGCCTGATCCGTAAAATAATCAGTCGCATAAAGCGGTTTGCCGGTAGCAGGGAATTTATCCACTTTTACGCCATTTTGAATATACAGATGTTCAGCAATCACCCATTGACGATGACCCTCGGCATCTAATACCACATTACCTTCAGCGTCGCGCTGCGGGGTTAATTGGCTACTGATGATATTACCCTCCGCATCCGCTAAGAAATGCACGTCGCCGCCCGGTAACAGCAGCGCACGGGTTTCGCTAAAACCGCGATTGATTGGATAAAAACGCTCCTCTTCGCCCATGTGCCATTTACCCACCATCATGGTGTGATAGCCGCTGTCTTTCAGTAAGCGCGGAAAAGTCGGAACATCCAAACTCAAAGCACCAATGACATTCCCTCCTTCCAGCGAAGGGTAACCCAATTGTCCTAACTGCTCTTCACCTACCAGCCCCGCCATAGTACCCAGACCTACAGCATGATTATCTTTGCCGGTAAACAACATGGAACGTGACGGAGAAGAGGTTGAAGACGCATAAAAATTATTCAGAATGATACCTGAATCGGCTAACGCATTGATATGCGGCGTTGGCACTTCACTGCCAAAGGGCTGCATATCGGAAAAACCCATGTCATCAATAACAATGGTGACAAAGTTGGGAGGATTGTTCGCCGCCGTGACCACTGCATCAGCAGCCGTCACTGGTTGAACTGAGAATAATACGCCTGAAGAGGCGAGTGCCAAGCCGATGGCGGTTCTTAATTGCATGAGAATATTCCTTAAAAAAAGGGGGAGGTGGAAAACACAAGAATGGTTGTTTTTATGCTTCTGAGGTTAAAAATTATCAGTCTTTAGCGTCAGAACCCTGTTGCGCCGAATTTGCATAAAACGCGAGCAACGCTAAAGGCGCAAAGTACGCAAGTGATTGACTTTATTGTGTTTGTATCTTTCACGTCTTTCAAGTCTAGTGATCCGAAAAATTAACCGCGAGAAGGCTATCTAAAGGCAAAAAATACTTTCGCTGTTTAGCACTTATCAAAAAATTGCAAACCTGTCGGCAAATTTTCAAAAAAAACCGCACTTTTAGTCACAATCCGGCACTAACCAGCGTTGTAATTTGTCATAGATGGAAATATTTTAAGCATTATTCTACGCAAAAGGTAGCTTTTTATTTTGCGTTTTCTCGTTCTCACGCTGGGCTATCACAGCCCTTCACTTAACCCACCTAACACCCCCACTCAGCCCTGTTAAGTCGACTAACTTATTGTAAAATAATGATTTTATTTTAAATCAAGGCAATAGCAAACCGAGAACGCCGAAAAACTTTTTTCGTTCATAATAAAATCCATCATTGATGCAAATACGCTCCACCTAAAATCAATGAGTTACAGACTTTTTCAGCGTTTTTAGAATTCAACAGAGTCGCCCTAAAATAGTGCAAATAAGCTGCTAATTTTCTCCATGTTCCGTCATCAAGCCTCGCATTTTTTGCTAAACTGCGCTTGTTTGCTTGTTTTCTATTGTATGGCATGATTTTTGTGTTTCATCCAACTAACCGGAGAGAGGGTCTCTCTTTGACAAGCTTAAGGATTAGCAAGGAGAATACAAAAGTGGAAATGCTTCACTTGGGTTGGGTCATGTTGTGCGCTGTGCTGGTGATTCTCATGCAGGCTGGCTTTATGTGCTTGGAAAGCGGCTTAACGCGCAGTAAAAACAGCATCAATGTTGCCGCCAAAAATCTCGCCGATTTCGGCGTATCCATTGTGCTGTTCTGGTTCATCGGCTACGCGCTCATGTTTGGCGATTCAATAGGCGGCTGGTTGGGCTTAAATCATTTCTTATTTGAGGCGCACCACAACACGCCGCAAGCCAGCGTATTTTTTCTCTTTCAAGCGGTGTTCTGTGGCACGGCTGTCACCATTATTTCCGGTGCTGTGGCAGAACGAATGCGTTTTCATGCCTATTTGTGGATTGCCATTTTAGTTTCGGGCTTGATTTATCCGCTGTTCGGTCATTGGGCATGGAACGGCGTAAACGACGGCGCACGGGTGGGTTGGCTGGGTGCGATGGGGTTTATTGATTTTGCCGGCTCTACAGTGGTGCATAGCGTCGGCGGCTGGGTCGCACTCGCCGCTTTGCTCATTATCGGACCGCGCATTGGACGCTTTGCCAAAGACGGCGCGCAAACGCCACGCGACATTCCCGGACACAGTATGCCGATGGCAATTCTCGGCGTGTGGCTGTTGTGGATTGGCTGGTTTGGTTTTAACGGCGGCAGTGTTTTAGCGCTCGATCACAGCGTTGGCGGCGTGTTGCTCAACACTCTATTAGGCGGTGCGGGCGGCATGTCGGCGGGTATTTTAATAAGCTGGAAACGCTATCAACGGGTTGAAGTCAAAACCCTGCTTAACAGCAGTTTGGCAGGCTTGGTTGCTATCACTGCGGGCTGTCATCTGTACTCCTCCGGCGCGGCTTTAGTGGTCGCTGCGATGGGCGGCGGGCTGATGCTCTACAGCGAAGAACAACTGCTACGCTGGCGCATTGATGATGCCGTCAGTGCTTTTTCTGTGCATACCATTGCGGGTATTTGGGGAACGCTGGCGGTCGCTTTTTTCGCGCCTGCCGGTAGTTTCGCCCCCGGTGTTGGTATGCTGCAACAATTTTTCATTCAACTACTGGGTGTGCTGGTTTGCGCTGTTTGGTCGTTTGGCTTGGCTTATTTGGTGATCAAAAAACTCAATCAACACTTTCCCCTGCGCATTACGCGCAAGCAAGAAGCACTGGGCTTAAATATTAGCGAACACAATGCCTCCACTGAATTTAGCGAATTGCTGCATACCATGAAAGTGCAAGCAAGCACCGGTGACTGGGACTTGCGCGTGTATGCCGAACCCTTTTCCGACATCAGCCCGATAGCGCATCACTACAACCAAGTCCTAGAAAAACTCGGACAAGAAACCGAAAACGCCCGCCAACTCGCGGCTGTCGCGCAACACGCACGGCAGCAGCTAGAACGCACACACGCGCACCTCAAAGTGCAGTACGAAGAATTGCAACGCACACAAAAAATTGCCTCCTCTCATGCGCAACAAGTGGATGAATTGCAACTGTTAAGCAAAGCCTTAAGCAAAGCCAAAGAAGAAGCGGAAGAAGCCAACCAACATAAAAGCCGTTTCATTGCCAACATGAGCCACGAATTGCGCACGCCGCTCAACGCCATTATTGGTTACAGCGAAATGCTAGAAGAAGAAGTGGTAGAGTTAGGCGAAGACAGTTTATTGCACGATTTGCAAAAAATTCACGCCTCCGGCAGCCATTTATTAGGCTTGATTAACGACATTCTCGACTTATCCAAGCTCGAAGCGGGCAAGATGACGCTTTATTTAGAGTGGTTTCATACCGAACACCTGCTACACGAAGTGAGCGGCACGATTCAGCCTTTACTAGAAAAAAACGCCAATCATTATCAGCTAAAAATCGACAGCAAACCGGTGCGCATGTACTCCGATTTAACCAAGGTGCGACAAATCTTGTTTAATCTGCTCAGTAATGCAGCGAAATTTACCGAAGAGGGCGAGATCAGCTTGCGCATAGAAAAACGCTTGCGTGACCAGCAAGAATGGTTGGTTTTGCACATCCAAGACAGCGGCATCGGCATGAGCGAAGCGCAGCAAGCCAAGTTATTTAACGTCTTTACCCAAGCCGACGCTTCCACCACACGCAAATACGGCGGCACCGGTTTAGGCTTAGTCATTACGCAAAAATTCGCGCATCTGCTCGGTGGCACTATTAAGGTGCAAAGTGAAATCGGCAAAGGCAGTTGCTTTACCGTGTATCTGCCGGTCGAAACCCCAGAGCCGCCTGCGCGAGAGGCTGTAGAAGTCAAGCACCGTGCAGAGACAGTCGTCTTTGCTTGATATAGACTTATAGGCGACAGAAACTGTATTTTTTGTTTTATCACCGACATTCCGCACACCCTCATCCCGTTCCAGAATATATTTTTTTATACCGCTC